>CAYVTJ010000064.1:0-7394 GCA_964454475.1 Microcaldota archaeon
TTTTTCACGTTTATCACTGATTGAGCAAACGTAATCTTCATTTTAAACTGGCGAGATTAGGTTAATATAAAAAAAGAATCATTTCTTTCCAGGGTGCTCATCCAGCATTCTGTTCAATTCACCTTCAAAGACCTCATCCTCTGAAAGTCTTTTATGCGCAACTGTCCTGGCATCCCGGTACTTAGAAACCATTGTAACTTCTCTAAGGGATTCCGGATCGGTTGTAAGAAGGCCAACTGCTGCAAGCCGTGCATCCTTGTATTTAGCAGAACTTGCGACAGAAGCAAGAGATTTGCCCTTTCCTTCAAGACGCTCGATGGCAAGATATCTGTCCTCTTCATAAGGAGAATTACGTGCAACCGCAGAGAGAAGATCGGGATCTTTCAGCTCCTCTGCCATATCAGATAACAGCATAATCGCAGTATTCCTGGAATCCCTGAAATAACTGCTCTCATATATCTCCAAGAGAGCGCCCCTATCTGCCTGGAGATGGCTGACAGCAAGATACCTGCATTCCGCAAAGGGGGATCTTATAGCCACATCCTTTATCAGATTTGGATCATCAAGCTCCTCTACCATCTTTGAGATAATCTTCATCGCGTTCTTCCGTGAATCTGCATATCCTGATTCAAGGGAAACCCTGCGAAGAGCATCAACATCCTTTCCAAGAGAACGAAGGGCCTCCTTTCGGGTATTTACATACGGCGAACCACATGCTATTTTGACCAGATGATCGCTCTTTCCAAGCAAGAAACCCACTGCCGCACTCCGGGCATCCTTGCTATCAGAGTCATTAGCTATCCTGACTAACAATCTTGCATTGGTCTTGAGCTTGAATACTGCGCGAAGCCGGGTATCAGAATAATGGGATCCACAGGCAACTACTGCAAGAGCCCCTTTTTGCTTGGAAAGCTTTCTCACGGCCTTTTCGCGAGCATCTTTCTTTGGAGCATACTTTGCTATCTCTATCAACGACTGAATATCATCTTGAAGAAGAGATAGGGCAGCAAGCCGGGTGTGCCTGTATTTGGCGTATTTCGCAACTTCGGTGAGAATCTCGGCATTCTTCTTGATTCTTTCCAGAGCGTTTGTCGCTTCTTCAGAACTCCCACAGATTATCTTTTGCGCAAGATGCCTGAGACTCAATCTGTCTGAAGATTTCTTGCGGGAAGATTTTTTGAAAGGCTTATCTTTCGCCTTTTCCTTCTTTGATCCAAACTTTGATCTTATTTTTTTCTTTGATAGGGTCGCCATATTAAATTTTCTCCAAAATATATAAAAAGATTTTTGTCCACTTCTGCGATTTTTCTATTAATAGGAGATTTTCTTCATAATCAAGTGGGGGAGCTGAGATTTGAACTCAGATAACAAGCTCCCAAAGCTTGCAGCATACCAGATTAGCTCACTCCCCCCTGAAACCATCAGTATCTTCCGAATGGTTTGGTGATATCAACTTTAGACTGACACTACCCTCCTGCTTCAAAACGGTCTTTATGAGCCCATCATGGAAAAAATCACCCATATCCATGAAACGACTTATTCCGCTCTGCAGAAATCTGTGCATGCTCCATTACTTGTATTGGTAGGGATTAAAAAATTTCCCTAATGCCCTAACGGCAATCAAGCAAATATGAGCATATAAGTTTTCTTCAGGAATTCTGCCTCTTGACTAGCACATGAACACTGCCGAATCTCTTTATGGTAAAACCATGCCTCTCATATAGATCAATCGCAGGATTATGCGATTTCGTCTTCAGGTAAATAGGCTTGTCGGTTACTCCATAGACCTCGAGAATCTTTTCCAGGATTGAGGTGCCTATTCCTTGGCCACGATAACTCTCCTCGACACCAAGGCCCTGAAGGATGATCCTGTCCCCAAGCTCGATAACATGAGCAAAACCAAGGAGATGGTCATCCTCCTCAGCTATGAAAACAGAATCATCATCACTTATATCTATATTAGCATCAGGAAAGATCTCCTGCATGAGATCAAGAACCTCTTCAATCTCATCGCCCCGCACCATTCTTACGTAACATATCATACAGTGATAATGCGTGCCGTAACCTTATTATTTATTATTTCTGCTGAAACCGCTTTTTTTTCAAAAGCGGGCGGTATCTTGACCAGCGTGGTCCTCTTTAGACTGCCAATACCTTCATGTTCATGAACATGCCCGAAAAAAGCAGCTAGAGGCTGTTTCTCCTTTATTACTTTCAGGATTGATGAACTTCCAGCATGAGCATCGCCCCTCACAATATCGAAATAACCTTTAGGTGGGGCATGAAGGAGAAGAAGCGTATCTCTATCGATCGGAATTCTGGATAATCGGTCAAGGATTAGCTCTTCAGAAAGCTCACCATATGTGGAAAAAGGAGTCGGATTGCTGTATCCGAATCCTGCTATCTTCAATCCATTCTCAATGGAAACAAGTCTCTCATGAATAAAATTCGGCATCCGTTCCAGCACCTTGATAACATTCCTGCCCTCATTATTGCCAGGTATAATGAATGCTTTCTCAAAAGAATTCTTGACTTTCTTGGCAAACCACTCCGTCTGAGCGGAATCCCCACAAATGAAAACGTGTTCAAAACTTGAAGCAGCCTTTTCAAGGGCCTCTAGTGCCGCCTCATCATCATGCAAATCCGAGAATACGAGAGCTCTCATAACTGCCACCCATAAATATTATGATTTTCCTTTTCCAGATTTCTCCCTCCAGTAGTCTTCCATTATCTGAACTATTCTTTCATCAAGTCCCTTCCTGACATCATCCGATATATCTCTTTTCGTGAAAGCATCTGCTTTTGAGGCAATTGATATCTTATTGGCCAGGACCCGCGCAATCTTTCCTCTGACCTTTTTCGGTGAGCTCGAGATTTTGGCATGCTGGAATATTATCCCATGTTTTGGGGGTTTCACCTTCCTGTTCTTCAGATGTTTGAACAGGGCTTTTTCAGCCCCCAGCACCTGGATCGTACTAGAAGGAAGCATAGCAAGTTTGGAAAGAGATCCCACATGAGAGACAAGTTTGGCGGAGATAACAGAACCCGCTACTGCTGACATATTTGGACAGAGCTCTTTTGCAAGCTCTTTCTGATAATCTTCAAACGAAGAACGCTGATTATCCAGGCTCATGATACTCTTTGCTAAAGATTGACATTGATTCAAATCCTTGGGTTCCAATTTTGCACCAAGGCTTGAAGATGCTTTCGAAACAAGCTCCTCTGCCTTCTTCTGTCCGACCAGTTTTGCGATTTCCTTTATCTCCACGTCACTCTTGTCTATAATCATCACAAGCTGGCAATACTTCATATAATCCTCAGTCTTCATTTCAGGGAAATATATTCCATACCAGTCTTCAAGACGTTCATAGAGCTGGTTTATGGCCTTGTCAAGATCATCAACCGTTTTAGTAACCCCCATGAGAAGCATGTCTCTGCTCCTCAAAGCCTTTGTTACTGTTTCTTTTGATTTCTTCAAGAATTTTTCTCTTTTTCCACCCATTACTGCACCCTTTTGTAGTATGCCTGATCCTGACCACCTTTTTTGAATACTTCCTGATAGGCGATCAGTATTGATAGGATACTGTTTGATTATCCTTTATTGAAATACTTATTTAAACATTGATAAGGAAGAAGAGAGTATGGTAGATGTCGAGAAACAGATAAAAAAGACGGTAAACGAAGGGGGAGTGCTCGCTTTGCTCTATTTCGATGTGCATGCTAAGGATAGCGAATCAGCCCAGCAACTTGGTGTTGGATTTGTGAATCACCTGTTGGAAAAAGAAGGAGTCGTGATGGCGATGGGGGAAGTCGATGAACCCCTCGAACCTGATGAGGAAGGCAAGAATGTCTCCTGTTCCATAGAGGTAAAAATTCTGACAAGGGATTTCCCCACTCTCGCTAATATGTGCATGGAGAACAGCCCCTTCACTGTAGAGATACTGCGTCCCGATAGGATCACTCTGCCTTTGAATCAAGCTCATGTTCTTCTAAGCAATATGTCAGCTACGACCGCAGAATACAAAAGGCACATAATAACAAAAATCTCCTCAAAGAAAGAGATAGCCAACTTCCAGGAACAGATGCGGAAACGAGCCGAGTTGGGAAAGATGGTGATGGAAAAGAAAGGTGAGTGATGATGGATAGAAGATTCCTTAAGAGCGGGATACCTGGGCTGGATGGTATACTTGGTGGTGGTCTTCTCGAGGGATCGATTACAACAATAGGAGGGCCGAGCGGATCGGGGAAAAGCACATTCGCTATGCAATTCTTATGTGAGGGAGCAGAGAAATTCGATGAGCCTGGCTTATACATAGCAATAGAAGAGAGCAGGGATTCGATGCTTTTTCATATGAGTGGATTTGACTGGAATCTCAGGGAGCTTGAACTTAATAAGAAGATATTATTCCTTGATTATCCTGTATATGAGGTGAATCAATTCATGGATCAATACGGGGCTATTCAAGAGATAATCAATTCCGTAGGGATAAAAAGGGTGGTCGTTGATTCTATAATGCCTGTTGCCCTTTTCTTCCCAAATGAAGATGAACGGAAGAAAGGATTTTTGAAACTGATCGACAACATCAGAAAGTGGAACACCACAACCTTCATAGTCTCTGAAGATACCAGGTCTGCCCCTCTGGGGGCGCTTCCGAATACCACCTATGAAATCGAAAGTTTCACTGATGGGTGGATAAATCTGTACTATCAATATGATCAAAAGAAACAGGAGAGGAAAAGGTCTGTCGAGATACTAAAGATGAAAGGCATATGTCATTCCGCAAAACCGCACCCCGCATACATGGATGAGGCAGGTTTCCACATAAAAACCGAGAAAAAGGCGAAAGCTGCCGCCAAGAAAACAGAGAAAAAGGCAGACACAAAGAAAACAGAGAAAAAGACGACCGATAAACCTGCAAAGAAAAGGACGATAAAAAGGAAGACACTCGGAATAAGGAAAAAGAAGGATTGATCATCTTGGAGCTTCCTTTCGATATCAAACCGGGATTAGACAAAAGTCTGGACTCACTTATAGATGATCTCACAAATGAAAATGCTCAATGCCTCGCGTCTTTCCAGATAGGTAAGATTGGCATAAGCAAGCTTAGCAATAAGCAGATTCAGAGAATAGCATCATTCCTAGACAATAAGAATACGTCATCGGATGGAGCGATCTATGCAATATACCATCTCATGGAGAACACCAGTTCTCCCGAGGAATTGGACAGACTGCTAACCGAGCTTGAAAAGGGTTCGAAAGACCTGAGAGAAATACAAACCAGCGCGGTGAATGGGATGAAGCAAGCGATAGTGGCTAAACTGGATAATCTGCAAGCAACGAAGAATCTTGAGTTTCCATTGCCACGGGATTTAACCCTGATGTCAAAAAGGCTAACGACAGATATCTCCATAAAAACTATAAAACGGCAGGAAAAAACAAGACTATCGAGGTTCAGGAAAAATCATGCATGAGAACCCCCCACACAAGCCTTTTCGAAGAGGGGTTCAAATCATTAAAATCATCCCTGCTTATGATTATCCTCTTGCCTTTTTTATGAAACTGATGAATGCTCTTATCATCAGCATCCTGGATTATTAGATCGTGAACCTGAGAAATATCACCCGAATGTCCTTTTCTAACCATCCCGACTATCAAACGTTTATCTTCCTTGAACTCCTCAAGAGAGAAGGATGGGGGAAGCCTAATGGCTATCCTGCTCTTTATGGATAGGAGCTTTTTTGCCAATAACCTGTTTTCGCATTCCACTTCGATATTCATGAACGTGGTAAGAGCATCGTATATGTCAAAATTTGGACTTATATTTCTTGGGGATTCATCGATTATATGTATTAGTCTGTATCCTTCTGAATGCAGGTTTCTAGCCAGGTTTATTGGGTTGCCCAAGACCTGCATAATCCCTTCCTTCTTGAAGAAAGCCTTTTTCCCCTTAATGTATACCATTGGAATACTAAGCAGAACATCCCCTCCTTATCAATTCTGCCGCTTCATCAATTGAGATCAGGGATTCATATCCGCTTTCCATTTCCTTGAAGGTTACCTTCCCGCTTTCCTTCTCTCTTTGCCCCAGTATCACCATGAAGGGAATTGCAAGGGAATTAACATATTCGAACTGTTTCCTTAGATTCCTTCCTTTCAGGTCGGTCTCCACCCTTATACCATACTTCCTGAGTTCTGATGCCACCTGAAGTGAATAAGCATAGTATTCTGTTTTAGCACACCCGACAAAAGCATCAGTTCTGCTGTGTCTTTTCTTCTGTCTTTCAGATAGCAGAACGATCAGACGCTCAATCCCTATAGATACCCCCACTGCAGGATCTGACTGACCATAAACTTCCATCAGATGATCATATCGCCCTCCTGCCATGACAGTTCCTATATCATCACTCAGTTTAATCTCGAATATCGGGCCCGTGTAATAGCCAAGCCCTCTGACAAGAGAAAGATCTATCTCAATATCGAAATCACACATTAAAAGAATCTGATCAAGCTCCGCTGATCCTTCTGGAGAAATCTCCCTTATGGAATCTAGCTTCTCATTGTTCCGATTTCCTGATTTTATATAAGACAGGAATTCTTCCACCCTATCACCAAGAAATCCCCTGAGTTGCCCTTCGACCTCCGCATAACCTATCTTGTCAATCTTATCCAATATCCTGAAAACTTCTTCTTTTTCATTATCAAAGCCAAGTTTACTTGACAATGTATCAAGGATTTTCCGATTATTTAATAATATTTTTGGCTTATCAAAGCCAAATTTCTGGCAAACTTCTACTGCCAGATGAAGAAGCTCTGCCTCACACCTCATGCTCTTGCTACCGATGATGTCAACATCGGCCTGCCAAAATTCTCTGTAACGCCCTTTTTGCGGTTCCTCTCGTCTCCAGACAGGACCAATGCAGTACCTCTTGAATGGTTTTGTGAGATCAGAATTAGCGGCCACCCTGGCAAGGGGAACAGTCAAATCGAACCTGAGACCAAGGCGTTCCCCCTCTAGAACAAAAATCTGATTATTCACATCCTCCCCCGCTTTCATTCTGAGAGTATCAAGATATTCCATAGCAGGCGTATCTAAGGGTCGGTAACCATAGTTCTGATAAATCTCAGTGATTCTCTTTTTTACATCCTCGCGGATTATCATATCCTCTGGCAGGATATCACGCATACCTTTTGGTGTAAGTTTCATGTCCAAGTGTATGTCTTGAAACCATTAAAAAACAGGAGATGACAGGCTTCCCCAGGATTGTCCGGCTAACAACTTTACTCTGGTAGATATTCTAATTATGATTTTGTGACAAAAGTATTTATATTAAACCACATTCATTAACAATTCATAAAATGTATTGGGGTATTTTAAATGAGAAGTTCAAAGACG
>CAYVTJ010000065.1:0-7252 GCA_964454475.1 Microcaldota archaeon
TCCAGCATAGGTGGCCATTTATTTTAATGTGTTAAAAGAAGTTCGGAACTACTGGCGTTACGGACAGGGAATATATTTAAATGATTGCTTGATAATCACACTCATGCGACCACTCATTGCATTTTTCTTCCTTATGGTAATTTCGGCATCCCTTGCCGCAGGAGGGTGCGAGGAGGGGTATGTTGATGAATTTACTGTAAAAGTGGTTGATGCCAAGAGCAGAGCGGTGGAAGGCGCGAGCGTGGAAGTGACTTATGACAGAGGCGCCTCATTCGGTGAACGATATCACACTACCCCCCCAAGATACACCCCTGAAGACGGAAAACTCAATTACCTGATCTCAATTCCAGGCACAACAGTGAGGGAGGTAAGTTGCAATATCGTGATAAGAGCGAGCCTTGGAGAATTCGAGACTGAAAAGACCATAGAGGCCAACAGGCATTCGGAGAATATCCTCGTTCCATTGGACCTGCATCGAGTCATCTTCGAGGTCAAAAACCAGTATTATGCGCCGATCGAAAATGCGAGTGTATCTATTAATGGCATGACAAAGGATACAGATGCCAATGGCAGGGCAACATTCTTCCTGGGAACCGGCGAATATGAGTATCTGGTAAGCTATTTGAAGGGAAAACAAAGCGGGAATCTGCAGGTCGACGGGGATGTTGACTTCGAGATTTTACTGGAATACCGGCCTATCAGCGTAGAAATCGTGGATGAAAAAGGAAACAGTCTCCCTGCAACTGTGACCATGGGCAATGAAACATATGACGCACCAGACGGTCTATTCGAGCATCAAAAGGTATTTGGGGATGAGGTAGAGCTAAGAGTCGACTATAAGGGCAAGTCCAGAACGATCACAGCATCCCCTGGAGAGGATCGGAAAATCGTATCCTTTGACCTAAGCCCGCCCTTTTTCGAGAATACAAGCATAGTTGCTGAAGGAAACCTGACCAGACTCCTGATAAAGGTAGTTGATCAGGGAATGTATGCAAGCGGGATCGATTATAAAAGCTTAAATGTAAGATATAGAATGGAGAAGGAAGAAAGTCCTACCCCTTGGAGTGAAGCCAAAACCTTTGCAGCGTCTACTGATGCCTTTATGGCCGATTTCCAGGATATCCCTGAGAACACCGTTGTTCAATTCAGGATTGAGATATCTGACAACCAGAACAACAGGGCAAGCATTGAAGGGAGATTCACTCCAAAACCAATAGAGGAAAGGGAAAGTGGGAAAGAACAAAAAAAAGAGAAAAATGATCAAGAAATACCAATTTTATACATATGTGGCGGTGTATTTATAGTGATTTTGGTATTAATCATTGTGAGTAAGCTAAAGAGAGAATGAAAATATTGGTGAGAAAATAGACAAGATTTAAAAAAAGGTTGTATTATCATATTGAACACATATAATCATAAAATACAATAGTATAGGTGAACAAAATGCCGCGAGGAAAAAAGATTGTGATAGAAGCAGAAGTTGATGACGAACATGTCGATAAATATAAATCGATCGACCTTGATCAGATTCGGAAAAAGAGGAAGAGTGAGGAAAAGAACCTCTCAGGTTCAATATCATCCATATTCAAAGTAGCACAGAACCTCTACCGTAAGAGGACTAGTGAGGAAGAATTAGAAGGCAAACATAAGCTTTATTCAGTAAAATCTGCATATGATTATTTGAGGGACAATGGCATAGACCTCTCTTTCAGGGCATTTGGAGGACGAATAGAACGCGGCACTGTTCCATTTGTGAAAGTGGGAAGAAAACGATTTATTCCCGAGACTGTTCTAAAAGACATGATCAACACGAAAACAGAATTCTATACAGTCAAAGAGGCATTCCATCAATACAAGAGATCAAACCCAAAGATAAACTTCAGGGCATTTATAGGAAGGATCGAGAAGGGATCCGTTCCTTCAGTGAAGTTCGGGACAAGGAGGCTGGTTCCAAGAAATGCAATTGATGCGCTTACCCATATCAGTTCCAATTACCATTCCGTGAGTGATGCGATAAAAAAGCTTCATAGCAATGGCATCAAGATCAAAAGAAACGCCTTCGAGAGAAGACTGGATAGAGGGAGGATTCCTCATGTGAAGATCGGAGGAAGGAGATTCATACATGGGGATGTCGTCTCTGAACTGGTATCGAAAGAGATTGATATTAGGAAGGATTGATTTCCTTTCCTGAAATAATTTTATTCATCCTTCTGGGTTTTTTGGGGGTAGATCGGTGATTCCGGTCTTTGGATCTTTTTTAATCACAAAATTTAATTTAAGGAAACTTTTTTAATGATTAAGTGTGTAATTAATTTGATAATTATGTTAAAAAGAACCAAAGAAGGGGGAAAAGGTAAACAAAGAGGGAACCAGGGATTCGAAAATAAGCCTGGTCCTGATAGCATAGCTTCTGCTGAGGGATTGAAAACGTTCAAAGATGTCCTGAAGCTATTGAGAAAATACCCAGGGAATCAAAAAAGAATCACTGAGGCAGTAAGAGCAATCGCAAACAGGGCAGATGCCCTTGAATCTGACAAACGAAGCATCTTAAGTATCGCAAGGATATCATATGAGGCAGAGAATGGGCTTTCATCCTATTTGATTTCACTCTTTGGCTCTGGGATCGCAAAGCTCAGTGAAAAGGAAAGCACATGGATTAGGCAAAGATTAGAGAGGGATCTGCAAAAATCCACATCCGGAATAAAAACCGATGGAATAAGCATCAGCAATGGATTCGATGAAGGAAAGATACGTCAGCTTGCCCTCCTTTTTCAAGAGTATACGAAACGCAGGGACGACAAAGTCGAAGAAAAAACGCTTGATAATCTGCTGAAGGCATTCTCGGCAAGATGGAGCAACAAAGACGACACTGTGGGATCCTTTTCTGAAACGACCAGACATGAGTGCGCAAAAGCGATCTGGGAACTGGAAGAAACCAGGTATGAACCTCTTTGGGATCTGATCAATTCGGAATCCCGGAATATATCGGGATATATGGTATCAAGAATGGCAGAACTCGACGAGGGTGGGGGGTGGGATCTCCTTGATGATTATATCAAAGAAGGACCATCCTCCTCTGAGACCCTGTCAGGCCTTTTTTCCGAAGAGAGAGGGCAAGCATATGCGCTCTCCAGGCTGAAAGAGGGGAAAATGATTAAAGCACTGACAGAGGCAATGGCTGAGAATCCGGGAAAACTCTCTGACGAGCTTGTAGCAGAAGCGGATAAGAGGTTGGAAACCTGTCAGAAAGCAGTATTGGACATATTAAATTCCAGGAAAAACCTGCCTGAAAACAGCAGACTCTATCAATTGGCTGAGAAAGGAACGAACAGACGGGCTGTTGAAATGCTTTACAGGTTTGATGAAGAAGCTATCGAGGATCTGATCAGGGACGGCAATGTATATGCCGCCGAGGAAGTGATCGGGAAACACCCTGAGAGGACAAAAGAGGTCCTGGAAACGCTAAAAGCAAGCGGTGGGAAAACTATGATCAAGAAGGGAGAAGAATACAAAGAGATTCCGGTCTGGGCTGATGTTGTTGATCGTTCGCTTTCGGATCCCTATGAAAAGAAACCGCCTTTCCTTGAATTCCTTCTTGAGACCTGGACAACCCGTTCGTTATCCATGGCAGTAAGGAGATTCGAATTCGGAGAGATGTCAGATTCGCTAAAGACCATTAGGGACCGGACAGGCAATGAGACCAAATTCACGATGAAAAGGATGATCATATGGTCCCTTAACGAGAAGAGAGGTGCGGACATCAGGGCTTCTGCTCTTGAATACCTGAATGGACGCGAGAGGATTGGCCAGGATATCCTCGATCTCGCCCTGAAAGAGCTTGGGCGGGATGGCGGAAGCAGGAAATCGATAATGAGTGCGATATCGCTCGCAGAGAAACATGGACTTGGCAAAAAAGGCAGGGAATTTCTTCTCGATGTGATCAGAAGCAACCGGAGAGGACTCGCGCCTGATGCAATATCCGTACTAAGATCAAAAAACGAGAGCATTCCTGTTGGACTGACCAGGAAGGCCTTCATCGATATGAGGTTCGATCCCAGAGATCCCATGACCATCGGGAATGCAGAAAAAATGGCAGGGATCGTCCTTGATACAGTTCCGGAACTCAGTGATGACAATACGCTTTTCTTAAAAGTGAAAAAGCTTTCCGGATGGATGTCTCCGCTTTATCACAGGCTGATTGGAGCTTTCGCAGAAGCAGGGAATAAGACAGCAGAGAAATCTGCAGAAGAATGCATAAAACTGGCGAACACCTCCCTTGATAAATACGAGGAGGGGGGATTTGATCCGGATGATTTCAGCAGGGCATTGACAGAGGTTGCGATGATGCATCAGGGAGGATACGGAAAAGCAGGAGACCTTCTGGCGGATGATTTCATACCTGTGCTGTTCCTCATGGAAAAGAACGCTGATTCCAGGAAGGATTTCGCCAGGAATGCCCTCATAAATATTACGCCCGCCATCATGGACACGCTAAATAGCACTGATGAAACCCGTAGGAAAAATGCAGAAAAAGTGCTTCCTATAATCAAAAAAAGCCTGAATGAAATAGCCAAGGCAACAAAAATGCATATCGAAGCGCCGGATGAAAGAAGCGGAATGGCGATCGCACAGCGATTACAACAGAGACACATCTTCTCGAAAGAGATGCTGAGAAGGTATCCCGAACTTTTGGTTGAGGGTGTTTAAAGGAATTATATTTCCAGAAACAGGAATGCCAATCGATTTTTATTGTCTTATTGAGAAGAGGAAACATGGTCAGAAGAAAGGCATATCTCCTGAATGTCGGATACACTGTGAAAGAAGGGACGACTTACCTCACTCTTCTTGTTAAGGGAAAAGTGAAATCCAAGCTTCTCTATAGAATGGATCCGTATTTCCTGGTAGATGCGAAACCCGGGAAAAAGGATATGATCGAGAAAATGGAAGCAGTAGACAGGAAGGGAAACAGGATAACGCCTCTCACGGTAGAGATCATTGTGAGGAAAATCGGCCCTATGAAGAAAGAGATGCTGAAGGTATACTGTAAAATGCCCTCGGATGTCCCAGTCTTGCGCTCTGCATTGCCCTTCACCTGTTATGAATACAGCATCCCATTCTCCAGAAGGGCGATCTTTGACCTTGGTCTCATACCTCTGGGAATGATACGATATGAGCGGGAGGGCAGATTCATAAAAGAGATCGTGGATACTGCTCCTGCAAAACCCGGATTGTCCTCAATAGCATTCGATATTGAAACCTACAATCCTGAAGGGATGCCAAGAGAGAAGAAGGATCCTGCCATCATGATAAGTTATGCCGGGAATGCACATGGAAGAATCAAAGGAGTTCTGACCTATAAACAATCTGGAAAGGATTTTGCCAGGACCCTCTCAAGCGAAAAGGACATGATCAGGGATTTCTGCTCGATAGTGAAAAAAGCAGATCCGGATATACTATTCGGGTACAACTCGGGAAATTTTGATATCCCATACCTGACCGCCAGGGCAGAGGTGAATGCTATAGAACTCGATCTCGGCCGGAAAGGAGAAACCCTCCGGGCTGTGCATATGGGAAAGATGACAGGCTATGAAATTCCCGGAAGAATTCATCTGGACCTATTCCCGTTGGCGAGATTCTTCGGATTTATAGGTGTGATCAAGGCTCAGCGATATACCCTTGATTCCATCGCAGAGGAAGTTCTTGGAAGAAACAAACTTGATGTAGAGAAAGGAAGCATGTGGAAGGTTTGGGATTCCGGAGATATTGGAAACCTTCTGGACTACTCGCTGGTAGATTCAGAGATAACCTATGAACTCGGCCTAAGGCTTCTTCCTATTGCGGCAGAATTGTCTCTTCTCACAAGAATACCCCTTTTCAATATCACATTATCGACTAGCGGACAGATGGTCGAGAATCTTCTCATGTCAAAAGCCGCATCCGAGAACATGCTGATCCCAAAAAAACCGGGGGGACAGGCCATTTATGACAGGATTAATGCTCCCATACAGGGTGCTTTCGTAAAACTTCCGGAACCCGGGATATATGACAATATCGCGGTAATGGATTTTAGAGGACTGTATCCCTCGATAATAATCTCATACAATATTGACCCTGACACACTTGTTCCCGAGGATGAGCGATGCGTGAACTGTTTTGAGTCTCCTACAGGGGCAAGATTCCTCAAGGAACCGAAAGGACTGGTCCCTGCAGTATTGGAGGAACTTGTCGAATTAAGAGCAGGTCTTAAGAGAGAGCTAAAGGGAATGGACAAGGAGAGTGATGGATTTATCCGCATGAGTGCCAGAAGCCAGGCCATCAAGATAGTTTCGAATTCCTTTTTCGGTTACCTTGCTTATGCGAGATCAAGGTGGTATTCGCGGGATTGTGCCGAGAGCGTCACTGCATGGGGGAGGAAACATATAATGGATACTATTGGAAAGGCCGAAAAGGAAGGATTCCAGGTTCTCTATGGCGATACTGATTCCCTCTTCCTCCTTCTCGGGGATAAGAAAAGAGAGGATATCGCTTCCTTCCTCGATAGCATAAACAAGAATCTTCCTGAGAAGATGGAATTAGAGATGGAAGGATTTTATACCAGGGGAGTCTTCGTAAGCAGGAAAGGCGGTGAAGGAGCTAAGAAGAGGTATGCCATGCTGGAGGATGATGGCAGAATAAAGATAAAAGGATTTGAACTTGTCAGAAGAGACTGGTCAGCAATAGCAAAGAACACACAGAAAAAGGTCCTAGAAGCGATCCTCAAAGAAGGAAGCAAGAAGAAGGCGGTGAGGATAGTCAGGAATACGATAAAAAGACTAAAAGAGGGGAGTGTTCCATTCGAAGAGCTTTCAATAAATACCCAGCTGAATAAGGATCCCTCCAAATATGAGGTTGTCAGCCCTGAGCTTTCGGCCGCGAAGAAGATGATGGAAAATGGCATCAATGTCGAACAAGGCGCCATGATCTCCTACGTTATTGGCAAAAAGGGCAATTCCATATCAGAAAAAGCAGTTCCTGCTGATTCTGCAGAGGATTACGATGCTGAGTATTATATCAACAATCAACTTCTCCCTGCAGTTCTCAAGATACTGAAGGAACTCGGATATGATGAATACGGATTAAAAATGGGCGGGGAACAGAAAAGCCTTGAAAGTTTTCTCTAAGAAAAAAAGAAGAAGGAGCTATGCCTTCTTGAGCTGGCTGACAAACTCCTGTGCAGCCTCGAGGGTGTCCTCTGCTTCTGCACCAGCGACCA
>CAYVTJ010000066.1:0-6985 GCA_964454475.1 Microcaldota archaeon
AGGAACGTCGTAGAAGAGAAAATCAACGGCGTAGAAAAAATTTGAAGTGTTACGTGAAAGTGAAAGCATTAAAAAAGGCTTATGCAAAGGATGAATGGGGGTAGTGCATGAACAAGAAAGAAGTCCTCTCTCTTAATGATGTAAGCAAGATATACATCATGGGCGAAGGAGTGAAAGTGAAAGCATTAAAAAAAGCAAACATCAGGATATACGAGAAAGAGCTTGTTTGCATCCTCGGTCCAAGCGGATCGGGAAAATCAACCCTGCTCCACATCCTTGGACTTCTTGACAGTCAGACATCAGGAAAAAGGTATATTGATGGTGATGATACCAGCACATTCAGTTCGAATGAACAGGCGAGAATAAGAGGGAAGAAAATAGGTTTCGTTTTTCAGACATTCAATCTTATAAACTCGCATAATGTGACCGAAAATGTAGAATTACCTCTCCTCATAACCGGGAATGGTAAAAATAAGGGAAAAGTCAAAAGAATCCTGGAGGAAGTCGGGCTTGGGCATCGGATGAAACATTATCCTAATCAACTCAGCGGTGGGGAACGGCAAAGGGTCGCGATAGCAAGGGCCCTTGTTAATGACCCTGAAATTATACTGGCTGATGAGCCGACAGGGAATCTGGACTCGAAAACAGGAGAGGAGATAGCAGGGATATTCGCACGTTTGAATAAGCAAGGACGGACGATCGCGATAATAACCCATGATGAAAGCTTGACAGAGATAGCCACAAAGGTGGTCTACCTCAAGGATGGGATAATAGGAGAATAAGGAGAGGATATTATGAGACTCATCAAAACGCTTTTGATATTTGTGATGTTGATTGGCCTGCTTTCTGCAGGAGTGACTGTTCCTGAATGGGAACTTTCGAAGGATTCTTTCAGATCCGGATCCAGCGGTATAATTACGATGACGCTTTCCAATCCTGGGATCTACACTATGGGTGGAATGGGGACTGTTATCCATGGGGCGGAAAATGTCCGAATCAGCGCTCCATCGAGTATCGTGGACCTCAGGCCTGGTGCCACAACTAGCCTGGCTCTGCCATTCACTATCGATGAGGAGACACCGTCCGGAATATACCGTATCGAAATCAGGTTTCTGGGATATGAGGAGGATCCCAGCGGAAGCAAACTTACCGTAAACTCGGTCGTCATACCAATAAAGGTAGTGGATGTTCCCGAACTTTCTCTTGCTTTGGATCAAACGGTGATAGGCGGCATCGATTCCACAACCCTAACGATCAGCAATAAAGGAGGAATCGCCAAAAATATGAAGATTAAAATGGATGAAACATCAAATATCGCACTTTATGGAACCAATGAAATATTTCTGGATAGGGTTGATAATGATGTGCATGTCCCGCTCGTATTGGATTCCAGGGATTCGGAAGAAGGTCCTGTAGACCTCTCGTTCATTATCAAATATGAAGACGAACTGGGGATGGCCCACGAAGAAAGAGAGAATGTGCGAGTTACTGTTAAGAAAGATAGGCTTGATCTCAGTTTCGTGCAGAACAATGAGATAACCACCAAACAGGAGGGCACCCTGACACTGGAGATAAAGAACAACGGGGCCGAAACACTCAAAGATGTCAGGATATCTTTTGAAGATGAAAGAATGAGACTGAAAGAGGAGAATGAGATAAATGCCGGAGATATTTCCAAGAACGGTTCTGTGACCGTCTCAGCAGAGATATTCGCAGATTACCCCCCGGGACTTAATTATGTCGAATCCACGATCAGCTGGACAGAGGAGGATGTGGAAAAGACCAGATCAATCGATATGCCACTAACGATACAATCAGATGCAACTGTAGGGGTATACCTCGAGGCTAAACCGGCTCCTGTAACCAACCATAATGAACATACAATCTCTGTCCTTGTATCGAATCTTGGATCGCACGAAATTAGCAATGTGGAAGTTGGTGTAAAATCCGATGCATTCAATGTTCTTGATATCTCTAACAGGAAATACATTGGAAACCTTGAGAATGATGATTTCTCTACAGCCCAATTCAAAGTTATGGTAGATGCTGCCTCTTCGGGAGAGTATCCCCTTACAGTCAATATAGATTTCAGGGATATGTCTGGGGAGTGGAGATCAGACACTGTGAAGGCCATGGTCACGGTAAACGAACCGATAGAGGAGGAGGATATCGATCCCGTTCTAGCCACAGGATTGGTTGCGGTCTTGGCGGTCGCCATCTGGCACTTCAAATTCAGGAAAAAGCCAGAGAAGAGATAGTATGGATCTCCATCAAATGGTGCTCTATAGTTTAAATGCCTTATCCCAGCGAAGCCTGAGGTCATGGCTCACCGTGTTCGGGATTGTGATGGGCATCACTGCTATTGTTACGCTCATAGGACTTGTTCAGGGACTGAAAGAGAATATACTCGAGGAATTGGAAGGTTTTGGACCAACGACCATCATTGTCATACCCAGAAATGTTGGGAGTGGAGGCTCTTTTGCTTCCGCCTATATGCCTTCGAGCGGAAAGCTCTATATGGATGATTACCACCAGCTGGAGAGAATATCCGAAATTGAATATATAACACCTGTCATAACCGGAAGGAACAATATCGAGTATAATGACGATCTGTCATCCATAAGCATATTCGGAGTAGATCCTGTTGTTTTCAAACAGACTGCAGGCACGTTGGAGGTGGAAAGCGGTAGGTTCCTTACCGATAATGATCGTCGTAGCTTGGTCGTTGGAAGCGACATCGCAAAAAATTCTTTTGATAAAGAAATTAGGGTTGGATCCAATGTTAAACTTGGAGGAAAGCAGTATAATGTCGCAGGCATCCTGAAAAAGACAGGCTCATCCTCCTTCAACGTCGATGAGATAGTTTTTATTCAATTCGATGAAGCTGAAGACCTCTTCTCCAATGTTCTGGCAAAGGATGAGATCAATGCTATCCGCATGACGCTTGAAGAAGGATCCAATATGAGTGATGTAACAGATGAAGTGGAAAGGATAATGATGTCATCCCACCATGTTACTGAAGATGAAAAAGATTTCGGCGTGGTCACACCTGAATTCATCAACGAACAAATTGAGAATATCACTTCAGTACTGACCGTGTTTTTGGGTGCTATATCAGGAGTATCACTTCTTGTTGGAGGGATCGGAATTGCCAACACTATGTTCATGAGTGTGATGGAAAGAAGAAAGGAGATAGGAATATTGAAGGCCATGGGTGCAAAGGAAAGCGAGATCATGGATATGTTCTTAGTGGAAAGCAGCATGATCGGTGCGGCCGGAGGGGGGTTGGGCCTTTTAATAGCGATTCTCCTTTGCCTGTTGCTGGGATTTTTTGGTGTCCCTGTCAGCATCTCCCCATTTGTCGCAGCAGGAGCAATGATATTTTCAGGAGTAGTGGGAATAATATCAGGAACAGTACCTGCCAAAAGAGCGGCAAAACTGGATCCGGTTGTCGCACTAAGATATGAATGAGGGTTCGAATGAACATTATTGATATATTTGAATATTCGGTCAAAGGCTTGAGGAAAGCCAGTCTTCGCTCGTTGTTGACAATCATAGGTATAATAATAGGTGTGATAACCCTCGTCACCATCCTTTCTGTGAGCGAAGGTGTTAGGGAAGATATAGATGACCAACTCTCAGCTTTTGGGCCGGACAAGATGTTTGTCGTTCCAGTGAACCTTCAGGAAGAAGGTCTCCAGTCGATCGGAGGGTCCATTACCCAGCCTTCTTTTGGCAAATTGTTCCAAAAGGATGCAGATGCGATCGAAACCATGGCCGGTGTTGAAAGCGTGACAAGGGTATTATTCGGACAAGCAAGTATGGAATTCAAGGATAATAAGCTCAGGGCTCCTATCTTTGCAATGGATTCAAACGGATTTGGCCAATTCGGGGATTACCTGGAATTGGAAAGCGGCAGGTTGTATAATGACGGAGAGAAGCATGTGGTTGTTTTCGCAAACGATGCTGCCAATGAGATGTGGGGCGGCGACAGGATAAGAGTAGGAAATATGGTAGATATTAATGATAAAAAATATCGGGTTGTCGGTGTTCTAAAGAGGATAGGAACCTCATTGTCTACACAGGATGACTCGGCCATATACGTACCTTTCGAAGATGGTGAGGATCTCTTTACTGAGCAATTGGCAGATGATGAGATCAATTTCATTTTTGTGGATATATCGGAAGGTTTTGATGCGGATGAGATAAAAGGTGCTATTGAATATAAGCTCGCCGCATATCACAAGGTACCGATGGATGAACTTGATTTCAGTGTCATTACGGCGGATTTCATAGAAGAGACGGTGGGAGGCGTATTCAGCCTTCTCAATGCCTTCCTTCTCGCGATCACAGTAATCGCTTCCATAGTCGGTGCGATAGGGATAGCAAATACCATGTTCATGGGTGTCCTGGAAAGAGTAAAAGAGATCGGGATTCTCAAGGCAATGGGAGCAACAGAACAAGACATAATGGCGGTATTCATAATCGAAAGCGGAGTTCTCGGTGTCTTGGGCGGAACGATAGGACTACTCATAAGCTGGTTTTTGTTAATTGCAGTTGAAGGTTTCGGGGTTCCATCTTCCCTCAATATGTATGTTATTGCTTTCGCTTTCTTTTTCTCTGCAGGTACCGGAACTTTGGCAGGAATAATTCCTGCCAGAGAGGCGGCAAAGATGGATCCAGTCGAAGCATTGAGATATTAGATCATTCAAAACAAAGGCCTCCCCTGCATAAGGGGCATTCATGGGTATTGATATTATAGATCATATTATCTTCAGAACAAGTGAACTCAAAGAGTTTATTGCCATCGCAATAATCTGCAAATAATTCTCCTCCATACCTCAGTTGGCCCAATTCGCCAGGATTATCACCACCATCTGTATCCGTACAGTATGGCATGCAGGATCCTGCTTTGCATTGATAACCCAAAGGACATGCATATACTATGCTCCTTATTCTGCCATTATCGCAATAAAACTCTGTCAGAGTATTATTTGAGCAATAATCCTCATGTGTGTGGGTGTTCCCTATCTTTGTCGCTCCGGTGACGTAATAATTTATTCCCTGGTCAGGATCACTGCAATCTTCGCTTTTTATGCAGGCTCCTTCAAGACAGGAGTACCCCTGGGGACAAACATATCTTTCAGAAGAGATCAATTGCCGGGAATCGCAAAAATATTCAAATAATGAGATTTCGTCAACGCACTCGTCCTCTGCAGAGTAACCGCTCGGTTCTATTGATACTCCTTTCTCACCATAATTCTTCCCCCCATCCGTTTCAAAACATTTGCTTGATTCAATGCACTTGCCTTCACTGCAACGATAACCATCAGGACACTGCAGTATATTCTCTATAAATTCGCCATCCCCACAGGAAAATTCGGTCAGGCTCCCATTCTCACACCTGTCAACATATGTTGCATTCCTGAAATAAACAGTACCTTTTGAATATCTTCCATCCTTTTCGCCAGCATCGGTGTCATGGCATATAGAGACCGGTCTGCAGCTTCCTCTCGAACAAAAGAAACCTTCAGGGCAGGAAACATTCGATGCGCTCAGGATGTTCCCATTGCAGGAGAACTCCGTCAAAGTAAGTTCATCAACGCATCCATCGGTATACAATAATCGGTTATCATCATCGATGAGGCTTACAGTTCCTGTGTTAAATATGGATCTGCCTTCTTCAGTATCCCTGCATTTCTGGGAGATGCAACTTCCATTCAAGCATCCATTAGGGCAAAAATGCAGATTGCTCTGTACAATATTTTCCTTACATGAATATTCAATCAAATGGCTGCCAACACAGCTATCATTAAACGCCTTCCCTCCTATCGTAAGTGTCCCTTTGATTGAGAGATTCTTTCCATCACTGTCCTTGCATATGGTTTGATGAACTGTGCCAGAATGATTATAGATGCACGAACCAGCAGAGCATATTGATCCTTTTGGACATGTGATGCTTTCATTGGATAAATAGCCGGATTTGCAGAAAAACTCCAGTACAGTGGCCGTATCAATGCACCGATCATGAATCACTTCCCCATCCGAGTGTACGGCTCCTGATATTTTCACGTCTTTTCCCCTGTCCGAATCATCGCAAGAGAGGTCATCACAAGTCCCATTATATATTATCCCAAGATCTGCATTCTCTGCCATGCAAAGATTGGGGTAGGTCGTCCCATCTTCAGCACATACCGGTTCATAGGTAGTGGGGCATTGTTCTGAGAGACAACCGAAAAAAAGGAAAAGCAAAAGGAAAAGTGCGATGAATCTCATGGATGATCGCCAATCAACTCGTAACTCCAGCACATTCTGCCCCTGTGATGGTTATTTGGCAGGTAGTAAAGGGCCCGCATGGTACGACCGCTGTACCATATTCATACTCATTGACACAGAAATAATCCATAAGATAATCCGAACCTTTGCAGCCATCACGGTAAGTATCCTCACCAAAGTGAACATTGCCATGCCGGTCTTCATAACACCTTGGAACACAAGCAGCTCCTTCTGAACTATCCCCAGGATAACCACATATATAATTATCCGGGCAATTGATCTCGCTCTCATCCACACTATTGTCAGAAGTGCAGTAATATTCATGAACATGGGTTATGATTCCTGGAGCACCACAGTAATCTATCCCATCGGTCCCATCTGTGGACTCTGCGCTTCCGGCTGTCATCTCATCCATCCCATCTGTGTCTTCACAGACATGCTCCATACATCTACCTTCATCGCAATATTCCCCTTCGGGACAGGGTTGTGATCTAAGAGCATAATAACCTTCGGTCGGATCTTCCTGACAAACCCATTCAACAACCTGTCCAAATTCGGTAGTACAATAATCTGTTTCACTTTCTCCATCGAAAGTAACTTCCCCTCTTGTGTGTATATCGTTTCCATCAGTGTCAGTACACGTAGGGGTGGGTTCTACGCATTCATTGTCTACGCAAACCTCATCCGAATCGCAGTCGGAATCTCCCTC
>CAYVTJ010000067.1:0-6980 GCA_964454475.1 Microcaldota archaeon
CTTGGTTTTCTGGAGACGACTGCTGATAAGAATACCCATATCAGACGATGAAGCACATGAGTGCGGGCAAAAATTAAATTCTTACCACTTTCCTATATCTTTTATATTAGTTTCTACCCAAATGAGAAGCAAAGAAGAGTTTTTGTCTCTTTATTCGGTGAAATCTTATGGCTAGAAAGGAAGTTGTGGTTGAAGAAGTACAGAAATTGATGGATAATATCGATCTTGTCAGGAATGTCGCAATTGTGGCACATGTAGATCATGGGAAGACCACATTAACGGATTCTCTTGTAGCTAGAGCAGGACTCATCTCCAAAGAGCTTGCTGGAGAACAAAGATGGACTGATTTCGATGAACAGGAACAGGCAAGAGGCATTACAATTAAATCCGCCAATATCTCTCTTGGATTCAAATATGAGGGCAAGAACCATTTGATCAATCTGATTGATACTCCTGGGCACGTGGATTTTGGATTCCATGTAGTTAGAGCGATGCGAGCCGTTGATGGCGTATGCCTTGTTGTCGATGCGGTGGAAGGGGTTATGCCGCAGACAGAGACCAACCTAAGGCAGGCATTGAAAGAAAGGGCCAAACCAGTCATATTCATAAATAAGGTCGATCGTCTCATCAATGAAATGAAGCTTGATGCCAATGCTATGCAGGACAAATTTGTCAGGGTAATCAACCAGGTCAACAAGATCATAAGGGCAAATGCACCGAAAGATAAAGTAGACGAATGGTCCATAGGAGTAACTAAGGGAAATATTGCTTTCGGGACCGCATTCCATAAATGGGCGATTTCCATCAAATCAATGCAAAAAAATAATATTACCTTCAAGGATATCTATGAGAAATGCTCTCAGGAGGATCATAGATGGCTGGTTGAGAAGAGTCCTTTGGATGATGTCCTTCTTGAAATGATGATAACCCATCTCCCGAGTCCGGATATCGCCCAGAAATATCGTATGGGCGTATTATGGAAAGGAGGAGATCTCGAATCCGAAATCGGAAAGGATATGACCTCCTGCAATCCATTGGGGAAAAAAGTGGGCGTATGTTTCGGTGTTGTGTATGATGAGCATGCCGGAGAAGTGGCCGTTGTCAGGATGTTCTCCGGAAAACTGGAAAAAGGGAAGAAACTGTATGTGGCAAGCAAAAAAGAATATGGAAATATCCAGCAGGTCGGAATCTACATGGGTCCAGACCGTGTCAATGCCGATCGCGTGATATCGGGAAATATCGGCGCTATTGTCGGGCTCAAGGATGTTTTTGTTGGAGAGACACTCTCTGAGGAACCAATAGAACCCTTCGAATCGATAAAGCATTATTCCGAACCTGTGATCACGAAATCCATCGAGGTTCAGAACCAAAAGGATCTTCCGAAACTCATCAATGCGCTCAAGAGCATATCAAAAGAAGACCCCACCATTAAAGTATCGCTCAATCAGGATACTGGCGAACATCTCGTGAGCGGAAATGGTGAACTTCATCTTGAGATCATCGAATACAAGATAAAGAACGAGAAGAAGATTCCCATAATAACCTCCCCGCCAATTGTGGTCTATCGTGAGACGCTTGAAGGAAAGGCAGGACCTATCGAGGGCAAATCACCAAACAAACACAACCGATTGAAATTTATAGTCGAACCTCTTAACTCTGGAATTATAAAGGCTATTGAAGAAGGCGAGATAAGAGAGGGAAGACCGAAAGGAAAGGAGATGGTAGAAAAGCTTGTGGAACTCGGAATGGACAGGGATGAAGCAAAGAAGATATATGACATCCACAATGCCAGCATACTCGTAAACGGAACCAAAGGTATTCAATATCTCAATGAAGTGGAAGAACTCATGGTGCAGGGATTCGAAGAATGTCTCAATGCAGGACCTCTCGCAAAAGAGAAGGTCTATGGAGTAAAGGTGACTCTTGCGGATGCAACACTACATGAAGATAACATACACAGGGGGCCGGCCCAGATGCTTCCAGCTGTGAAAAGACCCATCTATGCCGCTCTTTTATCCGGAGGCATGTCACTTCTTGAACCAAGACAAAAGGTGCTCATCAACACCCTTCAGGATTATTCAGGAGATGTCATAAATCTGACAAATGGAAGAAGAGGACAGCTGGAAGGGATGGAACAGGAAGGCGAGAATGCAGTGATCACCACAGTGCTTCCTGTGGCGGAAATGTTTGGATTTTCAAACGACCTGCGAGGAGTAACCCAAGGAAGAGCAATATGGTACCAGGAATATGCTGGGTATGGACAGGTGCCCAAAGAAGTTGTAAAAAAGGTCGTGCGAGAGATAAGGGAACGAAAAGGGGAAAACCCCGAACCTCCAGGACCGGCATTCTTCATGGAATGATCTTTTCACAGATCAATCCCTGCAATCTTTTTTCATTCCTTATCTTTCCGAAACCTGCTCTCTCAAGCCTTTTTCTTACTTCAAGATTTATCCTTCTCCCTCTGCTCTTTCCAGGATGACCGACATAATGGAACAAACGGGATCCTTTCTTCGCAACCCTGAACAGGCTCTTGTAGAAATCAAACGAATACAGCTCCCCTGCTTTTGAGAATCTGGGAGGATCATGAACTATTGCATCAAACGTCCCTTCCTTCAGATCGGTTATCAGACCTGAAATATCCCCTCTAAGTATCTCATATTTTTCCTGATCAAACATATCCCTGCTATAAGGATTCCAACTTGCGAGGGTATAGACAGCATCGCTTCTCTCGCATGTTGTGACATGTCCGGCTTTCTTTCCGAGTGCAAGAGCGGTATATCCCAACCCCATGCAGGTATCTAGGACATTTCCACCTCTCTTAATTCTCAGTGCCCTAACCACCTCTCTTGGATATTCGAATGGATCTTTGAAGTCATTCACCAATTGCATCCGCAGTCCATCCACTTCAAGGATGGGAATCCCTTTCCAGGGCCTTAATCTGTAATATCCATTATCGAATATGGCAAGTCTGGTCATCTCTTCATCTTTTTTGACATATATGAAACTGCCATCTGAGAAATACTCGATATCCCTGACTTTGTCCTCTGTGATCTTTTCCATATTTATTTTAATACTCCCATACTTAATAATAGTTACATTTGAAGGTGGGAATATGGATGAATTTGATAAGATGGTGGAATTTGATAAACGTTTCTGGGATATAACAAAAGGAATGCCAGTCCCCCTGGTGCCCGGCAGTCTATTCCGATTGCATCATTCCAATATGGAAGCATGGGGGGTCGATATAAGAAATTGCAGAGAAAAAGCAAGAGAACGATCCCGGAAATTCATGGCAAAGGATGATCGTGAGATTGAGAATCTCGGTCCTGAAATCATTGAAAGCTTATTCGCGACAGAGTCCAGGAAAGATACCGAAAATACGATGGGACGGCTCGTGGCATCCTTTGCAGTGGACATAATAAAGGAATTTAATGAGATCAGCAGTGATATCTCGGTTATGGATTTCGGAGCAAGATATGGAAAAGCAACAAGGAAACTCATCGTTGCCCTCAATAATGATGCTGAAAGTGACATATCCCCTGATAATATCGATTTCCACCTGGTTGAAACATCGGATCGTATGGCTAAAAGTGCCAATGAAAATCTAAGCAATCTCTATGGAATTGATACAAGTGTTCACAGCGTCCCTTGTGGCAACGAAGATAGAGAAAGCATCATTGCTAAAATGGAAAAGAATTCTTTCGATGTGATTATAACATTATCATCAATGCATCACCATTCCTTCCCGGATTATCTGAAAAATCTGAATCGCATCCTGAAACCCGGAGGGGTGCTGGTATCTGGTGACTGGTATTCCACCGCCTGGGAAGACCCGAACTGGGGCCATTATCTTCTCAAATATCTTGGAGCTAATGAGGAGAGGAGAAGAAATTTCCTTGATTTTTTGGGTTTGGACGAAAAAAAAGCAGACAACACTCACCTGATCAGTGCACGTAATTTGGATCCCCAGGGAACATCGCTGAACATAGTGTATCATCTCAAGCATTGGGCTGAACTGAAAGAAAAAATCACCTCATTATACGAACCTCTGTCAGGGATTCCAAGAAGATACTTCCTAAGTGCTCATACCAGTGTAGAGAAGAGATGTTCTGAATTAGAGACAGCTGGATTTGAAGTCAACATGGGTACTATAAAAAAGGCATTCCCTAAATCCAATCTTCCATCTTCTCCAAAACGTGCAATTAGGGAGTGTGATTTTGCTACAGTTCTGATCGCGATGAAAAAAGGACGACGGTGATCGAATGAACAATGTCAGAACCGAACCAATTAGAACGATTAAAGAGCTGGAGGATGTAGATCTATTTCTCAAAGACCTGGGGAAAGAACTCATAATGCCTCCCGGAAGTATATCACGAATAATCTGGCATAGTCTCAAAAACTGGCTTGTTGAGATAAATGAAAGTACTATGGGGTGGTTGATGGAAAAGGGTGAGCTGGACTTCAGGAAAGAGTGGGAGTCTTCGACAGAACTCAACAATCAGATTATATCAAGGGCCACTGCAAAAGCAAAACTTCATGATGGCAATGAACTCCTCAATGGACAGATCGCCAGGATGGCTGTGGATCTCCTCGCCGCCTCCAGTAAGAATCACCCTGAGCGGACTTTCCGGATAATCGACATCGGCGCAGGTACTGGTGCTACAACACGTGCCATATTGGATGGGATGAACAACCATCCTCATCTTGCTGATCACTGTCAATTCTACCTGGTGGAACTCTCAGCTAAGAGAGTCCCGATGATAGCTAATAGTCTTGATTCCCATCCAATCAATGTGAACTATCAAATTGCGGTAGGCAGTGAATCCGATCAGTTTGGATTACTCAAGGATGGGGTTTTCGACATGACTGTATCAGGAGCGGTATTTCATCATAAGAATTTTCCGGATTACCTGGATTCCATAAACCATAAGCTGAAGGATGATGGCATGCTGGTCTTCGGGGATTGGCACATGAGCATCTGCCAGCATCCTGCTTTTATAGCAAGGCTCATAGAAAAGCTTCTTAGGGAAACTGCCCTGAAAAACACAGTCGGTTCATTCAAAGCCGAGTTCGGACTCACGAGCGAAGATGAAATAGATGATATTTGGAAAAGACTTGAACCTGAAGAAAGAGCTGCAAACATGATATTTATGGAATACATCCATGCTATTGGTTCCGAGCTTTCCAAGACTCAAAATCCGCCCCCTATGTACTTCCTTGAATCACTGGAGACCCTTGACATGAAGCAAAAAACCCTTGATGAACATGGATTCATAACAGATTATGATGATTTGAAAAGGCACAGACCCCAATTCAAAAAATTGAGTACTGGCTCGAACGTAATTGGCATATATCAAAAAGCGCCCAATATGACCTGTGCAATCTCAGTAGCGAAAAAAATCAGAGGTGGTTATAAGGAATTAAGGCGCAGATCATGGACTCCAGTTCCGACAAACGAACACTTAATCAGAAAACAAATCCATCACAGCCGACATAATTCCTAAGAGTTTCAGGAATCGACACTTTTTTCTTATCTTCCTGGTGGTTCTCCAACAAGGCCAGCATGGTCCTTCCGACTGCAAGGCCGCTTCCATTCAACGTATGGACATACCCAGGCTTCCCTCCTGAAAGATATCTGATATTTGCCCTCCTGGCCTGGAAATCTGTGAAGTTGGAACAAGAAGAGATTTCCCTGTATTGGTTCTGGCTCGGAATCCAAACCTCTACATCATAGGTTTTGGCTGCAGAAAATCCAATATCCCCTGAGCAGAGCTCCACCACTCTATAGGGCAAATCAAGAAGCTGAAGTATCTTCTCGGCATCCTTTAGTATGATTTCTAATTCATTGAAACTGTTCTCAGGGGTGGTTATTCTGACAAGCTCCACTTTATTGAATTGGTGCTGTCGAATGAGGCCATGAATGTCTTTCCCATATGCCCCGGCTTCTCTTCTGAAGCAAGGAGTAAAAGCAGTCATCTTCAGGGGAAGGTCCTTTTCCTCAAGCATCTCGCCTGAATAAAGATTCGTAAGCGGTACTTCTGCAGTGGGAATCATCCATAAATCCTCGTCCTTGACTTCATAGAGATCCTCTTTGAACTTCGGCAGTTGCCCTGTTCCTTTCATTGTTTCGGAATTTACCAAATATGGAGGCGCAAACTCTGTATAACCGTTTTGAATCTGAACACTGAGCATAAAGTTCACCAACGCCCTTTCCAGTTTGGCGATCGGTCCTTTCAGAACAGAAAATCTATGGCCGGCTAATTTGGCACCCCTCTCATGATCTATCATATCGCTTCTTTTTGATATCTCGTAATGAGAAATCACATCTTCCTTTCCTTTTGATGGTTTTTTCCATCTTTTGACCTCGACATTCCAAGTCTCATCAGAACCATGGGGGATGTTGCTATGAATTATGTTCGGGAGGATAAGCATCATCTCTTCAATGTTTTCCTCAAGCTCCTGTGTTTGGACAGATATCTCCTTTATGCGATCAGAGATCCTCTTTGATCTTTCCATCTCTTCTGACGCATCTTCCCCAGCTTTCTTCTTTTTATTGATATTCTGGCTGAGACTGTTCCTCTCGCTGCGAAGCTTCTCCTCCTCATACTTGATCGTTCTCCAGGCTTCGTCATCAGCCCTGATTCTTTCGACCAGCTCCACCGTCTGGCTGTCTGCATTCCTAAGTTCCAGATTCTTTCTGACAAGTCCTGGATCGTCCCTGATGAGTCTGATATCCAACATGGGTTGGATTAGATCCGAAAGAGAATAAAAGGATAACGCTGGGTGTTCCAGGCGTCTACTTTCGATCCTAAACGTCCAACATTCCATTTACTACTAGGGCCAACTCATTTATATCATCAGGCCGAATCCTGCCGTCTATATGGATTATGTTTGAAACTTGACTTCGCCAGATTAAAATAAAGAAGGTTGTCTGTTTTATCTTTTTTTGATAACGCTGATAGTCAGACCTGAGTTAATAA
>CAYVTJ010000068.1:0-6775 GCA_964454475.1 Microcaldota archaeon
ACGTTCTGTTTTTTCACGTTCATCACTGATTGAGCAAACGTAATCTTCATTTTAATCTGGCGAGGTTAGGTAAAAAACAGAATCTCACTCATTCAAAGCTTTCTTCAGCGCGTCCAGGACGAGTAGTGCGCATCTCATCCGGGTCGGATTCCTTGAAAGATCCAGTTTAATCAGTTTCAGAACATCCTCCTGTCCAAGAGCTTTTACTTCTTCCAGACTTTTGCCTTTGACAGCATCAGTCATAAGGGACGCGCTTGCCTGACTGATCGCACAGCCATGCCCTGAAAAGGAAACATCCATGATCTTATTATTGTCAAGTTTAAGGTAAAGAGTGATCCGATCCCCGCAGGTAGGATTGTTAACCTCTGCTGACCTGTCGGGATTTTCCATCTTCCCGAAATTATGCGGACTTCGAAAAAGCTCAATTATGAATTCACGGTATATCTCTCTGTTCATATCATCAGACTCCGGGGTCTAAAATCATATCTGACAAATTTTCATGTTGCGCTCTTGAAAAGATTCCTTATCTTCACCAGGGATTCTGCAAGCATATCAATCTCGTCAATTGTATTATAAAGATAAACACTCGCCCTTGTACTTGCAGGTATGTTGAGCCTCTCATGAAGTGGCATAGCACAGTGATGCCCGCTTCGAACGCAAATACCATCCTCATCGAGAAGGGCCGCAACATCGTGTGGGTGGACCCCCTCCAGCTCGAAGGCTATGAGTCCTGTTCTGTCTTTTGCTGAATCAGGGCCGATCATCTTCAATCCGCCGATCTCACTGAGTCTTTTATGCATATAAGAAATCAATTTCTTCTCATGCGATCTGATTTCCCCCATTCCAACAGAATCGAGATAATCCATAGCAAAAGCAAGACCGATACATTCTGCAACATTTGGAGTTCCCGCCTCAAACTTATGCGGAATCCTGTTCCAGGTAGCAGCACCCACGTGCACTTGGTTTATCATCTCACTCCCATAAAGGGACGGATCCATATTTTCAAGAATCTCCTTTCGTCCATAAAGGACTCCACTTCCGAAGGGAGCAAGCATCTTGTGCCCGGAAAAAAGAAGAAAATCACATCCAATCTCTTGGACATCGGTTTTTTTTCCTGGAACATATTGGGCTCCGTCCACGACAGAAACAGCGCCCTCGGAACTTGCTACAGAGCAAAGCCTCTTTGCATCAAGAAGGGTTCCGGCAACGTTAGATGCAGCCGAAAAAGCAAGCATCTTCGCACCTTTAATCCTATCGAGTTCTGATTCCGGTATTTGGCACTGATCATCTATATCAAGGATTACAAGCTCAGCCCCGGTTTTCTTGGCCAGATAAAGCCATGGAACGAAATTGCTATGATGCTCAAGAATCGTAGTGACAATTCGATCCCCTTTTGAGATATTCTTTTCGGCCCAACCGCGCAAAATCATATTTAACCCGTAAGTGGTGTTGTTTGTAAATATTATCTCATTCTTATCAGGCGCATTGATGAATTTCGAAACCCGCTTCCTTGAATCGGAATATGCTATTGTCGCCTCTTCAGCAAAATGATAAAGACTTCTCCCCACATTTGAATTTTGATTGAGATAAAAATCAGAAACCTTTCTGATGACCTGTTTTGGTTTTTGGGATGTCGCAGCTGAATCCAGATATGCAACTTGTTTTCCGTTTATTTTTTTTCCGAGAATCGGAAAATCCTTCCTGATTCTTTCAATATCCATCAGTCTGTCCACCTCGAATATCCACTCTCTTCGATATCTTCAGATAGCTTCGCTGAACCGCTTTCGACAATCATTCCGCCCACCATTACATGAATCTTATCCGGTCTGAAATACCTCAAAATCCTCGGATAGTGGGTAATCAATAGGAAGCATCTTTCATCGTCCCTCATTTTCTCCAAAGCTTCTGCAATCAATCGAACTCCATCCACATCTAGGCCAGAATCTATCTCATCCATCACGACGACCTTAGGGTCCAGCGAGAGAGCTTGAAGCATTTCAATTCTCTTCTTCTCGCCCCCTGAGAATCCAACATTCAAAGAACGAGATGTCATACCTGGATCCATACCTAACAGCCTAGCGTTCGATTCGATCTCCATTTGCACTCTTTCAAGCTCGTCCATACCCTGAGGATTTCGACCATGCGCCGCTCTTGCTTTCCTTATGAATCTGTCAACAGCAAGGCCATCAACCTCTTCTGGCTTCTGAAAAGATAGGAAAAGGCCTTCCCTCGAACGTTCATCAGGGCTGAGCGCAATGATATCCCTTCCCTCCAAAACAATGGAACCAGAACAGATCAAATCAGGATGTCCCATGATTGCTTTCGCCAATGTGCTTTTTCCGGCTCCATTAGGCCCCATTATCACATGAATTTGTCTTTCATCGATATCAAGATTTATATCTTTTATGAGTATCTTATCCTTGATGCCTGCTGAAAAGGATTTAAGAGAGAACATATCTTAATATCAGCTATGATAACTTTTTATTGTATTGGAAAACTATACTTCATAGAAGGTGGTCTTATTGACCGATAAACATAACAAAGAACTTTCTTATTGGGCAGATTTAGGAATATCTGAAGAAATGATAAAGGATATATCTTTAATAAAAGAGGAACCAGATTGGATGCTTGACCAAAGGCTAAATGCAATCAGACATTTCAACAGGATGCCTATGCCTGAGTGGGGGCCGGATCTTTCTTGCCTTGATCTTTCCGATCTGCATTATTATATAAGTCCGGGAGCTGAAAAAAGCGATTCATGGGACGATGTCCCTGATGATATCAAAAAGACTTTTGAAGAACTTGGAATTCCCAAGGATGAAAAAAGATATCTCTCGGGCAGTTCCGCCCAGATGGAAAGTGAAATTATTTACAGCAATCTAAAGAAGCAATGGAAAGAGAAAGGAATAATATTCGAAGGAATGGATGATGCCCTGAAAAAATATCCTGAAATCATTAAAGAAAATTTTGGGATGGTGGTCCCCCCAAATGACAATAAATTTGCCGCCTTAAACACTGCCGCTTGGAGCGGGGGAACATTCATATATGTTCCCAAGGGAGTGCATATTGACATACCTCTGCAGACTTATTTTAGGATAGACTCTAAAAAGATGGGACAATTCGAAAGATCATTGATTATTGCTGATGAAGGTTCATCTGTTTCTTATATTGAAGGCTGTTCTGCACCAGTATTTTCGAACGCATCCATCCATGCTGCTGTTGTTGAGATAATCGCAAAAAATGACGCAAAGGTAAGATACACGACAATCCAAAACTGGTCGAATAATATATATAATCTTGTTACTAAACGGGCCCATGCTTATAAAGGTGCATCCATGGAATGGCTTGATGGGAATATGGGCAGCAAGATCACACAGAAATACCCCACAGTAATATTGAAAGGAACTGGGGCAAAAGCGGATGTTCTTAGCATCGCTTATGCGACCAAAGGGCAGATACAGGACACTGGCGCAAAGATGATCCATCTTGCTCCTAAAACACAATCAAGAGTTGTCTCCAAAAGCATCTGTCAGAATGGAGGGAGGTCCAGCTATCGAGGAAAGGTTTTTATCGGGGAAAATGCCGTGGGATCAAAAAGCTTTGTGGAATGCAATGCCTATTTGCTAGACGAAAATTCAAGGTCCGACACATACCCCTTGATCGTGGATCAGCAAAACAATGCCAATGTACATCACGAGGCGAAGGTGGGCAGCATTAGTAAGGATAAACTGTTCTATTTGATGAGCAGAGGCTTCCAAGAGAAAGATGCCATTGCGATGGTAATCCTGGGTTTCATGGAATCATTCACAAAAGAACTTCCAATGGAATATGCACTTGAATTAAATCGATTGATAAGATTGCAACTGGAGAGGTCGGTTGGATGAAATCCTTAAGTGGAGTCTCATGGTTGGATGAAATCCGCCAGGATGCCTCGAAAAAGATATCCGATGATTATAAACCCATCGCTTTAAGCGAGGATCTTCCCATGATAGAATCAAAAAACAATCTAAAAGAGATTAATCTATCTAAACTTGATGCCATGGATAGAAAACTCGCCAAGAGACTTGTGCTGGAATCCTCACTATATTCATCAAAAAGTCAGGAGGCTTCCTATATTCTTGCAAATCTTGAGCATTGTTCTGTGTTTATTGTAGACAAGGGCAAAAAAGCAGAGTTATCGATATCTTATAAAGATTCTCGTAGTATGCATTTTGTTCTTCTCTCAGAAGGCTCGAGTATAAGACTTATTTCTGAAGCCAAATCTGATTGCATGAGCTCCATCGATGTCTTTGCAGAAGAGAATGCACATTCACATTTGGCATTTATGAAACCAAAAGGGTGCACCGCATATCATTCTGTGGGTGCAAAATTAAAAACCGGATCATGCATGAATACATATTCCTTTTGGAGCGGGGACGGAATCGGGGAGAATAGGATAAAACTTAACGGAGCGGGTTCTTCGGCAAGGGATATTACACTCTCGACAGCAGGAAAACGCGAGGAAGTATGGTTGAAAAATACGGTTGAACATAATTCGAACTTAACTAGAAGCGGGATACTAATGAAGGGTGTGGCCCAGGATTCCTCTCATACTCATTTCGAAGGGGAGGTGTCCATCTCTGGCGGGGGGCAAAGATCGGCATCCGATTTGTCCCAACACATAATGCTTTTGGATAAAGGATCGATCGCAGAAGCCAAACCAGTGATGGAAATAATGAATAATGATGTCGAATGCTCCCATTCTGCATCAGTAAGATTTCCTGATGAAAACAAGCTTTTTTATCTGATGAGTAGAGGTCTTGATCTTGATATGGCGCGGACAAGCATGATGACCGGTTTTCTAAGAAGCGCAATCGATGAAATCCAGGATAATAAACTAAAGAATAAATTTATGCCTCCTTTTATGCGCTATTCAGGACCATAAAGAACACAAAATTCCTTACCATATTTGAAACATGGATTCGAGTAATCCGGATCATCCGGTTCCTGAGGATAAATATGGAGCTCGTAATATGCATCGGATCCATCCTCTTCCTCACAGGCGAGGTAATATTTCCCGATTCCATCGTCATCAACAAATGCTTCTACGTAGGTCACTTTATCCGCAATTTCCTTTGGATTCACATGGTAAATTCCACCCTCTGCTTTCTGACAGCATCTAAGTCTTTCTTGAAAAGTCGCTAGATCGAATTCCCCATCGTCCCTTGAAAAAAGAGAACCATATAAGTCTCCGTAATCATTCTCGGTTATCTCAAATATATCGCTAGTTCGGCTCTTGGCATTTTGAAGCTTCATAAGGTCATTATAGGTCACAACTGTCAGATAAAGAGTCTTGCCCTTTTGAGATCTCAATATTGATGTTTTGGAGAAATCAGCATTCATTAGGGTGATATGGTCATCCTGGATATTGGTTGGATTGACATCTGTGAAAAGGAAAAAATGATTTTTTGTTTTCAGAATGGTTATCCTCCGTTCATTGAGTCGCAAAAATCCTATCGCAGACAATCTCCTTATGAAATTTTCGAAATCAATACCTGCCTGATTCTTTGTATAGTCAAAAAGGCAAGTAGAAAAATTTTCTTTGAGTTTCGTCAGTTTTTCTGCAGATTCATCACTGTTATCGAAAAATGCATTCCCAAGCCCAGGGTTCTTTTTTTGGCTTATTTCTGTAATAAGGGTACGTTCAGGATCTTCAGCGATTCCCGGGAATGTCCTAAACCTATCTGTGGTGGTGCTCCTCTTCTTCGTATTTTTTTTTGATGACTCGTTTACTTTAAAGGAATATCTCCCACGGACAGATACATTCTTGGGTCGCGTGCTCTTTTTTCCAGAAGTCATTAAGAAAAATATGTTATGAAGCATTTTTAATACTACTTCCTACTCTTTAACACAACTAGAGTTCAGCATCGAGCAAAGACACCAATTCCTTGAAAGAACTAATGGAAAAATCAGGATTGGTCTTTCCCGATTTGTTCCAGAGACCGTATTTAGCAAGACAAGTATGCATACCTACTTCCTTCGCTCCTTTTATATCCCGATCAGGATCATCGCCAACAAAGAGACAGGCCGGAGCAAGCAATCCCAGCTTTTGAAGAGCCAACTGAAAAGGAGTCGAACTGGGTTTGATGGAAAGAGTATCGTCCTTTGTAACGATCATATCGAATTCATCTGCAAGTTCTGTCAAAACAAGGCGTTGCCAAGTCTTGTTTCTGGGAGCATCTGTTATTATGCCGAGCCTATGGTTCTTTCTCAGCCTCTTTAGTATCGGTTTTACCATTGGATAAGGTTTCAATACATCAAACTTCTTATTCAAATAGGCAAGTATTGCCGACTGTTGAATACGCTCAGCCTTATTCACCTCCAATCCAAAAGGCTCCACGACATCATGGAATGTTTTCTGATACTCTATGCCCTTCTCATCATAGATAGAGAATATCTTTCCATACGCCTGGATTTCAGTGGCAGGAAGGCCATTATCCACCATAGCCTTGGCGGCGGCTTTGGCAGTCTCTTTTTTGAAGGCAAGGAAGTTGATAAGCGTGTTATCCAGATCAAAAAGAACAGCTTTGACTGCCATATATAGAAATTGGAGGGTGAATGTAAATAAATTTTTGTTTTATTAAGGTAATCGACGAGAATCATCAGCCAAAACAAAACATACGCATTATCCTGGACATATTTAACTATTGTGCTTTATGGCTGTGGGACAAAAATAGATTCTACCTGACTTTCCAATTCTGACCTAAGATTTAAACTCCTGCTTTTGATTTCTATT
>CAYVTJ010000069.1:0-6761 GCA_964454475.1 Microcaldota archaeon
ATTTCTATTTATCCCATGGCCGACAATGTATCCAGAAACACATCAATGTGTGAGACCTAACCTCGCCAGTTTAAAATGAAGGTTACATTTGCTCAATCAGTAATAAACGTGAAAAAACAGAACGTAACCTTCACAATAGGTAGCACAGCATTAATTGATAAAGCTGATGGTCAGACGGATTTTTTCAGAACTTTATTTGGCGGTATTGGAGGAAGAGCGAAGGACTTCATCCCTTCAATAAAGCTTCTGATGGTAAGAAAGTAAGACCATGACGGCAAAAAGAGTGGGTGCCAAAATATCCGTTTTACACGTTTTCCAGACCTGAGATTGGGTTCTCTGATCTTAACATGTCTATCTGTTTCTGCTGTTCCATCACCATCCCTATGAGCATTGTTTCGAACATGCTCAACTTGCCTTCTTTCGCAAAGCCTACATGCTGGCTGGCGTATTCCATAAGCCTGTCAAAAACCTCCTTATCCATATTCCCAAGCGAATCCCGATATCTCAACATGGATCCGGCTTTTTCTTGTATGTTTGCAGTATTTTCCATTCATATTACCTCATTGAAGGTCTGGAGGACCTTTTGCCCTGGGGAATGCCCGCAGGGCTTGTGAATCTATTGTGATGCTGATTCTTTTTAAAGAAAGAGAGACACCTCATTTCCGCGGAAATAAAATATTTCCCTAGGCCATTCTTTCAACCATTGCCCCTGATCTCTACTGCAACACCAAGAAGGTTGTTCGGGCAATGGTATGCCTCGATCATCTGCCCGTGGTTGCAGTCCACATAGTAATTGTCACGGACGACAAGACCTACATATCTACCCTCTCTTCTCCATAAGTAGCGGTCTCTGCTTTCTGATGATTCCATGGAGAGCCCTAACATCGTGTCCGAGCTTATCTCAAACCAACCATTCGTCTTTGGGAAATCCGGGACTATGATTAGTCTTTCCTCTGGAACTTCTATGATGTAGCTATTCCTTTTTTTTCTGATATCGTCAGCAGTGATACTTGGCACCATTATTGCTACATTTTTCAATCCCTTGGCCTGGCCTGTTGTAGCAAGAATCACTCTGGGCTCTTTTTCGGAAGCAAGCACCTCTCTGTGAGACAGGACTATCTCATCCCGGATTCTTCTTCCAGGTCTTTCATATGCGATTGCAGTATCCACCGGTGATGGGAAAGCATCAGATATTCCCTTCCACATAAAGGTCCTGAGAATCCTGTCTGCCGTCTCATGACTTAGCATAGCGATTCTTGTGCCGTTTTCTTCATTGAATGATCTGATGGCTGATGGGGCCTCTATCAGTCGGGTAGTTCCTCTTTTCCTGAAGGTCCCCACCAGAATCTTTCCCTTATCATCATACGCTTCAGCCGTTTTTATCATAGATTTAACCAGTTTCATCGGTATCAGGATTCAATTAGATAGCATCTACTTAAGAAACTATTCTTTATAACTTATTTTGTAACAGTTTAGAATTTTCCAGAAGAATTACAGCTGTCGACTGCAGGAACATTGAATTTTTGATGACGAACTGCCCATGAGAAAATCGGAGTCAGACGATGAATTGCATAACTATGGGAAAAAGCTGAATTCTCACCTTATTTTTCAGTGGGTTTCTCTTCTGATCCCTCGTCTTCTTCCCCGAGGAAATCCTTTTTTATCCTGGCCCATAATGGTTTGTTGCCGCCAAAGAAGAATAGGCCCCCTGTTGCCATGATGTTTGTGATAAGGATTACCCCGAATATTATCTGTTGGAAACCATTCAGTTCTATCCCATATAGCGGAGGCAAGGTCGCAAGCACTGCCGATGCAAGACCTCTGGGTATCATAGTCGTAGCGATCTGTTTATCTTTTCCTATGGATTCATTGAGGGCGATCTTTTCGCTGATGACTCTTGAAAGCAGGATTATCATGCTAATCGTCAGTGCTACCAATAGGATGTATGGGTCGAAGTAAGCAGGAGAGAGCAGAAGGCCAATATATACGAAGAAGAAGGTTCTTACAAAGAATGTAACCTCCTCCTGAAATATCCTGACCAGGGGACTGACAAGGCTTTCAGTATTTATCCTGAATCTTGATGCGATATTCTTGGCATTCCCCAAGAACAGTCCGAATATGAAAACAGCGATCCCACCGTTCGAATGGACCCCCTCAGTGAATGAATATACTATCAATACCATGGCAAGCGTCAGCATATATGCATATTGATCGATACTGAGCCTGTTGGTAAGGGTTATCCAAAAGAACGCTGATACAGCTCCGATGAATCCCGCTATCAGGAAAGAACTGAGCAGGAGGTTTCCTATGTCCCCTGGTTCTATTCCTGACACTATTATATTTATGAAGACAATGGCCCCGATTATGCAGAGCGCATCCGTGATGGTCGATTCTATAGTTAGCATGGTTTTCGTATCTTCGGACACGCCCGCCTTCTCCACCATGGCTATAACTATTGCAGAGCTGACACCGCCAAGTGTCGCTCCCAAAAGAAGACCTTCCAGAGGATCCCATCCAAGAAAAAAGACAGCAAAAACGCTTATCAATGCTAATGTGATGGCAAAAGTAGTTATCGTGAATGAGACGCTTTTTGAAAGCGATTTTATCGCCTTGAATAGATCGAGCATCATCCCTCCATCAAAAAGAAGGATAATCAGCGCGAGTGTCCCTATGAATTGGGATATGGATACAATTATCGAATCCTCTCCTGTATCGATAGCCCCGGTTATAGGGCCGAGAAGGAAACCGAAGAGCATAAGGAGTATGACCTGGGATATTTTAGTCCTATCAAATATTATCGTGGCGACAAATCCTACAAACAAAGTAAGTCCTATGATCAGGAAGAATTCGATCATGTCTAAATGATGCAGGTCACTATTAAAAACTTAACTTGGATTACTATCTCAGGTGTTCATTCTCATGGGAAGAAGCGACGATTCCGGAGTGGATCAAGGTGGATCAAAACCTGTGGTTTTAAATCTTGAATTGGCCGGGATTTCCATCGTATTCCTGCTTCTTTTGAGCATCATAACAGGTTCAATGTACTTTGGACAAAACAATCCTCATGAGATACCAGAGGATAACCGGAGCATACGTAGCATCATAAATTCAGGGTTGGATGAGGTGCAAGAATCCTTTTTCAGGGAAGTCACCAACGGCGATTACAGGATTACTGCATATCGATGGTATGTCGGAAAAGGCGAGGATGCTCCTGATGCAGTTCCCCTGGGCGAGGAGGGGCATTTGACATCAGAATTCCTCTTCAATCAGAGATATATTGAAAGTGCAAGAGGGATCGGTTTCAAAGTCTATAAACCCACGGCTATCGATCCCAGGACAAGGATAAAATGTTTCGGGGTTTTCCTCAATGACACGACTAAGATGGACGAATGGCTCAGAGAAGGAACCTCTTTTACCTTCGATTATTTCCCCTACCCCATGGATCGTCGTGTGATGGAGAATTGCCATGTTACCAGATCAGGAATCTACAGAACAGGCAATGGAACAATCTTCAGAACTTATTTCTGGGATTGTAGTGTTATATGGGAGGGCTCAAGACCTTCCACAATAACGTCATTTAGGTGATTTCTTATGATAAGGAACTTACTCATGTTATCGGTTTTGTTTTTGCTAGTATTTGGATGTCTGGGAGAAGCTCCCGAGGAACAAAAGTCTCAAGAGGAGAACGTGACCTGTGAGGAGTATTGCAGAGGGCAGCCTCATGTCGAATGCGAAGGAGACTGGAACATATCAGGAGAATACCCAGTATGTATCTGCCAGTTCGTTTGCAGATCATCCCCAGAGTCGGAAGTTCCCAACCCTGCGGCAAAGAGTTGCGGGGAGAAGGGATATGAATATGAACTCCGGGATGATGTTGGATACTGCAGCCACGAAGGAAAGGAATGCGAAGCGTGGGCTCTTTTCAGAGGAGAATGCTGTTTGACGGATAATGACTGTTCGGATATGGAATGCGGGACAGGCGCAGTATCATGCGAAGGTTCGGTTTGCAGATGCCATGAACCTGAAGAGGATTCTGAGGACCAACCGCCAGAAGTGCCAACCCTTACGGATATGGGTCCTGAGGAATTGATTGATGAGATGCTTTCCATGGTGGATTCAAAATTTTATTCAGGGGTAGATGGTGGCGATTTCACTCAAAAAACATATAAGTGGATAATCGATAATGAGAACGAACCAGGAACAATACCCATAGGGAACAAGGGGATGGGAAGCGACATTCTTTTTGATGATGAATCTGCCAAAGGCATTATCGCTTTCTGCGCAAAGACATATATCCAGCAGGACGGCCCGCGAGAAGAGGCATATGCAATGGCGATTCTCAATTCTGACAGCCCGTATCTTAGGGAATTGGAGGGCAATGATGACCATCTGGACATACTCTATCACCCACCAACACCTGATGTCAGGATGGAGTTTTGCTCGTTCACCAACAGGGATATTCTGAGCCAGATCGATAATGATGGCGATGTGTTTTATGTATATGAATTTAAGTGCATCAGTGTTGATTCGGTCGGGGAATAGGTTTATTTGCTTTTCTTTTCTATCTTTTTTTGATAATCATGGTATTGACTCCTTCAGAATATAAGAGCTTAAAAGCAGGGGATAAAGCGCAGGATTTCAATCTGCCCGGAACGGACGGAAAAAATCATTCGCTGTCTGAATTTTCAGATGCCAGAGCGCTTTTGATCGTTTTCATGTGCAATCACTGCCCGTATGTCATTCCCAAGATCGATTATCTTATCAAGCTTCAATCCGATTATGTGAAACAAGGTCTCCAGGTCGTTGGGATCAATTCCAATGATCCGACAGATCACCCTGATGATAGCTTCGACAACATGGTAAGGGTGGCAACAGATCGTTCATTCAATTTCCCATATCTCTTTGACCAGACTCAGGAAGTGGCAAAGGCATATGGGGCAGTTTGCACACCAGACCCATTCCTTTTCAATGATGACCTCCGCCTTTCCTACCATGGAAGGCTTGACGATGCCCATGGTAAATTTCACAGCTATGCAAATACCTCTGAGATTGAGGATGCGATAAACCTCCTCCTTGAAGGGAAGGCAGTAGACATCCCTCCAGAACCCTCGCTTGGCTGCTCGATAAAATGGAAAAGGTAGATATCGGTTAAAAGCGGGAACAATTGTGCTTGCTCTGAAGAAAAGATAAAAACCCTTTGAAGTAATTTCAGTCAGGTGTTGTCTTTGTCGTTTGATCAGAATGATTTCAATGATTTCATAATAAAGAATGACGTGATCGGGTTCTTCGAGGAGCCGATAGAACTGAAATCAGGGAGATTGTCCAATTGGTATGTGAACTGGAGGGCGCTGTCCAGCGATGTCTTCCTTATGGATCTCTTGACCGATTTTATCCTTTCTTTTTCCAATGACCTGAGTTTGAATCCTGATTGTTTTTACGGTGTTCCGGAGGGTGCAACCAAACTTGGTGTGTTGACTCAATACAAGTATGCACATCGCTCACCATCCTTCTCCAAAGGGAGCCATGTTCTTCCCATGGGCAGAGCAAAACCCAAGGAGCATGGCGAACCCAGGGACCGTTTTTTTGTCGGAGAGCCCATGGGATGGACCATCATCCTGGAGGATGTGACTACCACAGGAAGCTCTATTTTGGAAACTGTGGATCATTTGGAGAAGACGGATGCGACCATATTTGCAGCGTTTGGGCTCACGGACAGGATGGAATTGCGTGATGATGGCATAACTGTCGAAGAGGCTCTGGATCAAAGAGGGGTTCCTTATTATTCTCTTAGCAATGCCGGGGATCTCCTCCCCTTAGCTTACCAAAGGCTTGATCCCGGAGAGGGGATCGCAAGAGCTATAGAATCAGAGTTCAAAAAATACGGGGTTAAGGATGTCAAAATGATGTGATGTTATGCTGAATAAGATCAAGATAGACAGGAGCATAATACCTGCATGCGATGTAGCCATTGATCGATTTGAGGATATTGTCAGGAACACTGCCGATGTTAAGAAGGTTGGAGCATACAAGATAGGAATATCCTTCCTTGATGCTGGTCTTTCCAAGGTTGTCGAAGTCGCAAGAAGATACACTGACAAACCTATCATCTATGATCATCAGAAGGCGGGGACCGATATACCCGACACCCCTGATATCTTCATGGATAGTATGAATAGTGCAGGGATAAATCATGTGATACTGTTCCCCCAGGCCGGGCCTGCTACAGAATACGAATGGATCAGATCTGCGAAAGAGCACGATCTTGGCGTAATTGTCGGAGGGGAGATGACTCATCCCCGGTTTCTTGAGGGCGACTCATCAGAGGGCAGGGAAAGAAACTACTCCGAGATATTCGAAAGCCTTGGCATGATGCCAGGGATTACAGGATACCTCAGAAAAGATGCCCCTGATGTGATTTATGAGCTTGCTGCAAGGATGGGCGTGACCGATTTTGTGGTTCCGGGAAACAAACCTGATCGCATATCGCACTATAATTCCCTGATCAAGGGTTGTGGAGTGGATCAGCCGGTTTTTTACTCCCCGGGACTTATTGTCCAGGGTGGAAAGATCAGCGATGGCGCAAAGGCAGCTGGAGAGCGATTCCACGCAATTGTCGGAAGAGGGATCTACAAGGCGGATAATGTCAGGAAGGCGGCAGAAAATTTGGCGAACAAACTATAAAACTTTTTTTCTTGACTTTGCCACTTGTGGTATCCCGAAATAAGTTCCTCTCGATAAATACATCTGAGCTTCTTAGATAT
>CAYVTJ010000070.1:0-6753 GCA_964454475.1 Microcaldota archaeon
ATGTCTGGTGGCGAGTGCCGCTGAAATTGGCAACTTTTCGGCCGCTGTTATCAGTCATCATACCATTAACTATTAAATCAAGTTTATTTGGACGTATCATTTCGATTGGAAGTCTAATGGCAAATTTCAAAGCATCTCCGTGGAAGCTACAGTCTTCCCATGAAGTACCTCTCTCAGTTATTGGTGGACATCCAGCAGCATCTATCCCTAACCATCCACAATTTTGGCAGTGATCCATAAATATGCCAGCATTTTCTATCCAAGAACGATATACTGTATTTTTCAGATTTATAGTCTTAAGAAATCCTGGCTTTACTTGTGCCAGCTTGGCATTGCTATCCCAAGTAATTCTTTGGCATGGATATACACCACCATCTGCAAGGACACATATGGAACGAGTACCTCCCCTACAAATGAATGGATTGCCATCGATCAGATGAACCATAGCGAATCCTCAGTCCTGCATTTAACTTTTTTATCAGGTTTGATTCCTCAGAAAAAAGGGTGTCCTTAACTTAAGTTCGAATCACCCAAACTGCACTTAGGTAGATTTGCATCCGCGTTCACGTCGAGGAAAAATTGAAAATTTGAAAAAGTACGATGCAGGGGAAGAAACCTCAGATCTGATCAGAGGACACCCAGGATTTTTCCCTTCTTGTCAAACTAGATATTGCATAAGTTCTATATAATAGCTGGCCTGATAAGATTTAGATGATTGTCTGGATTAACTTATATGCTTTTCAGAAATTCATTATATGATTTGCCAGACTCATCGAAATAAGTGAAAGCAAAAATATTATTTTGTCTAATTCCTGTAACTTCTTTATCCATGAATGCGACTGCTTTCACTTCCACTCCAAGCTCATAGATGCGGGGAGCATCAGTAAAATTTCCTTTAATTGTGTCTTCATCCAAAAGTTGAACTTTCATATTTCCGTTGTAAACATTATTATCCATTTTTGCATTTATCAGTTTGAAACTTTTACGCCCATCACATTCTTTCCCAAAGTTTTTCATAAATACGATCATGCTTCCACAAATCAAAAGGATTGGCTTTCCAGACTCAACAAAAGAGATAATCTTATTTTTAATATCCTCATTAAATAGTATCTCAGAATACAGAAGACTTTTTCCTCTTGGTATGACTAATGCATTCAGGTTGCTAAAATTTTCTTCTAAATTAGTGGATGTTAATTCGAGATCATATTGTTGCGCATCTATCTGGGTTTGGAGGCTTTTTGCAATATCATTTTTTTGTTCAATATTCAATACTCCTATTTTTTTCATATAATCACTGTTCAGTCATCATACCATTAACTATTAAATCAAGTTTGTTTGGACGTATCATTTCGATCGGAAGTCTAATAGCAAATTTTAGAGCATCTCCATGGAAACTACAGTCTTCCCACGAAGTGCCCCTTTCAGTTATTGGTGGACATCCTGCAGCATGTATTCCTAACCATCCACAATTTTGACAGTGATCCATAAATATGCCAGCATTTTCTATCCAAGAACGATATACTGTATTTTTCAGATTTATAGTCTTAAGAAATCCTGGCTTTACTTGTGCCAGCTTGGCATTGCTATCCCAAGTAATTCTTTGGCATGGATATACACCACCATCTGCAAGGACACATATGGAACGAGTACCTCCCCTACAAATGAATGGATTGCCATCGATCAGATGAACCATAGCGAATCTCCAATGGCCTGTTAATTTAATCGCATATTGTTTTGCAAGCTCATGCGCTTTTACTAGAAAGTCCATTTTTTCATCTTTATCAACAGTAGTTACTCCTGCACTTTTGACTTCATCAGATGGAGTGCTTACAAAACTGAAACTAAGTGTTCCTATGCCATTATGCGCTAATAGTTCTAATAGGGCATTAATCTCATTCTTATTATGTCCTCCTATAACAGCATGAGGGACTGTGGTAATGCCAGCATTCTGTAGAAGTCTCAGAGCATTTAACACATCAGAAAATGTTCCACTTCCATCCCTATAAACTCTAAACTTATCATGGATTGTTTTTGGCCCATCAAGACTTATTACAAATGCCATATTGTCTCTCATAGTCTCAAGCCATTTAATTACCTTGCTATCAATCAAGGTTCCATTGCTGTTAATCACAAAAAGAGGGTCTATGCCATTAGATCTTGAACGCTCAAGTATCCTATCGACGGACCACTTGAAAAGATCCAAGTCATAAAGTGGTTCCCCACCAAGATGCCTTATCTGAACTTTAGCATCTCCACGTTCGGCAGCAGCGTCTAAAAATTCATTTATTGCAATATCATGAATCTTAGTAGACATTAGCTCTTTTGGATTGTCTCGTTTTGATTTGGGAATGTAACAATAAATGCAACTTTGATTGCACGCTCCACTTGGAAATAAATACAGTCGATCTGGTTTTGATGTTTCAAATTCTTCAAGTACTTCTGCTCTTTTTTGCTTCAAATAGTCAGTTTTATCAAAAGTTACAGGAACCAAGAATCTGTTTCTTGTTAAACTAGCTATTATACTTAACATTTCTTTAGTTGGTTGATCTGGTAAAGAAGCGGCAACTGCCCCAGCTGAAGCCGGTTGAGACATAAAAGCTTCCAAAATTCTTTCAGTTTTAGGACAGATGGTTCTAAGTTTTCCATCGAGCGCATGCCATATACGAACCTCCTCTACTCCGCTTTTCCAAACACTAACTTTATCTTTCCTTAGAAATGGAGAAATTTTTAATTTCCTTTTTGATTGATTCATATAGATTCTACCTCAGTAAGTACCACAGATTCTCTAAATCTGAAATCTTCATCTTCAAATATATCTTTCAATACATCATCCCGCTTAAGTATTCCAAGAGTACCTGAATTAGTGAATAATAATTCTATTTCTCTAGATGCGCTAGTTTCTTCATGAAAAAGATTTTGTTCAAACAATGTTCTTTCTACTTGAGCTGCTACTGCCACTGCCGGATTATGTATCTTCGTAGTAACAGTATTTCCGAGCATTCTTAATATGGAATCTCTAAGTAAAGGGTAGTGAGTGCATCCAAGAACTATATCTAAACTTTCTATTTTAGGAATTTTATCAAGATTTTCTTTTAATTTATCCAAGGTTTCAACGGATGATGGACCATGTCTTTCTATAGTCTCTGCCAATTCCATGCACATTATAACATGCAAATTACCAGCAAATCCAAGTTCTTCTAAATATCTTTTGTGAAGTCCTGATCTAATGGTGGTTGGTGTAGCCAATAATACTGGTTCCTGCAGATTCAAATTCATAATCTGTACTGAAGCAGGTTTTATCATATCAATTAAATCTAAATCAGATAATCTTGGATCTAAACTTAATTCATCTTTTAATGGTGAAAGGGTATTGCAAGCAAGTACAAAACATTTAACACGATGTACATTCTTTAAATAGAGAAAAGCTTCTTTTAACCATTTTAATCTGGTTTCTATAGATTGTTTTCCATATGGCATGCGAGAATTGTCTCCAAGATATACGATATTTTCGTGCAAAAGTCTTTTTCTTATTTGTTTTAGTACTGTGAGGCCGCCAATACCAGTATCAAAAACTCCAATCGGAGAATTCCTACGTTTCATCATAAGTGTCCCCCGTTCCCGAAGTTAGCTTGATTTTTACGTATAGTTTCGATAAATTCTGGTGTGGGGGCAGTTATATTTGCCATACACCCTCCGCTGGGACATATGCCATCTTCACCATAATTTAATTCTTCTAATCCAAGATATTTTTTTACGAAACGACAATAGGATACTTTGAAACCTATTTTCCTCGCTTTTTCAATTATTCTACCATAGATTTGGAATTGTAATTCTTTAGAGATGCCTCTTCGGATACCATCTTTGGATGGAGCATCTGAACTTAAATAATCTTCAAACATTCTCCTTTCTGCTTCTTTGTCAAACCAACCAAATATTTGAGCTATAATTGCTAAATTTTCTGGTGTGGTTGTAAACATATCTAAAGAAATTCTCCTAATCCCAGCATCCCAAAGTTCACCTAAGAATTTTTCGTCTGGCTCAAAAACATGGAATACTGGCTGTACTAATGCTCCTTGGATTAAAATTCCATGGTGTTGTAACATTTTTACTAAATTTAATCTGGATGATTTTGGTCTTGCTCCTGGTTCCAATGCTTCCCTTAACTCGAGATTATTGTCAAGATGTGCAATACTGGCAGATATTTGCATATTATTAGGAATCTCAAGTAGAATCTCGAGTAGAGTTCTTCCTGAAGGAGATTGAATCTGTATGTCCTCTACACCAGCTTTAGTTATTATCATTAGAGTGTCTGGACACATCCCCATACGGCTTGTTTCATCATTAACATGATCCGCAAACGCACCCAAAATTGATCCAGTAATCCCATCACGAACCATTTGTGGTGAAAAGGCTTCTGTTTTTGGACTAAAATAGTACATTGTTCCTCTATCTTTACTGTTCTTTACTCTATTAGCATGGAGTTGTTCTCTAAACCAAGAAGCATAATCCGAAAATACCAAAACTTCTTTTTGTAAACCCAATAATGAAAATGTAAGACAGTACTGGCAATTAATCTGACAACCTTCTTGAACAGGAGTTACCTCAACTATATTTGGTGGGCATTTTTTAGTATTTTTGTGTGGTTTTAGAACCATATCCTCAGGAATAGTGATGAATCTTCTTTCAAGTTCTTCTGAGAGGCTTAATAGTGGAGGACGGTTACCAAAGCCGGCATATAATTGAGAAGCAAGAGTTGAACCCTTTTCGAGTTTTCCAATCGTCTTTTCAGAAACTCCAGTTTTTACTCCAAGTTTTCTGAGGTATCTTTCATTTACTATGCTTATGTCTCTTCTTGCAATTAGTTTTCCTTTTCTTGACATATGCTAAAAGATATTGGAAGATAAGGAATATAAATACTTAATATTGTGGTTTTATCTGAATAAACGTTTGGAACTACTCCCTTGCTTAAAACTTTTAAAACGACTACTGATGAGTTTTTTAAAAGGATCATGGAATAAACGCCCATTCATTCCAGACGTTAATGATTTGCTATGAATGTGACTTGCTAGATCAAATGCTAGAAAAAGAGGAGATGGCTTAAGAGGTCTACTTTTTAGTTCTGCATGTGCTTGAGTGGCAATTCCAAAAGTAAATTGTGCTGGCCATTCAATAATCTCAACAAGTGTTCTATCTGCATTCCATCCGCCAATATGCAAATCTTTGTCCATTAAAATTTCAAGAAAATCAAGATTTAATGATCTCCTATGGCGATGTCTCTCAGATATGGAAGTTTCACCATATATTAGATGTGATAAGGAACCATGATCCAAGTTACAAACATGCGCACCCAATCGGTTGGTTGCTCCCATTTGCATATTAGCTCTTTGATCCTTCATAAAATCAATAATCGGGAATGGGGTATTTTCATCCATTTCTGTAGAATTTGCATCGTTCAATCCACAAATGTTTCTCGCATATTCTATAGCCATAATATGCAAACCTAAACATAAACCAAGGTATGGAAGACCATTTTCACGGGCAAATCTAGTGGCTTCGATCATGCCTTCTATTCCACGCATACCGTATCCGCCAGGAACAACTATTCCATCATAATGCTTTAGAGATTCCAATGTGGTGGTATTTTCAAATATTTCTGATTCAATAAGATCAACATCTACTGAATATCCTGAGAATGCTGCAGCATGTTGAAGAGCCTCGATTACACTTAGATATGAATCTTTAAGGGACACATACTTTCCAACAATGGCTATTCTATGGTCAATTTCTCTTTTGGAGATTATATCTGCAATCCCTGTGAGGTCTTCTAAATCTGGCTCATGTCTTAGTTCTAATCTTAAGCCATGAGCTATTAAATCAAGAAGATCTTGTTCTTTGAATCTTTTGGGCAACGAGTATTGAGAATTTAGGTTAGGATCATCAAAAATAGCTTCTGTTGGAAAATTACATTCCCTACTGATCTGGTCTTTTGTATCTTTAGAAAATCCCTTAGAAGTACGAACTACCAATGCATTTGGCATTATTCCATAGGAATTGATTGATTTCAAACCATCCTTTACCAATTCAACTCCTAGGGCGTCACCTTTTTCAAATAATGGAACTAATTGTATAAAAAAAACATCGTGAGAGAAGGATAGCTGTCTCATAGCTTCTATAAAATATGAATTTTCTATATCGCCAACTGTTCCGCCAACTTCAATCATAACAACTTCAGCGTTTTCGTTTATTCCAAGATCCAATATATGACGTTTAACATGGTCAGTAATGTGTGGGATATATGTCAATTTTTCACCAAGAAAAGCACCTTCCCTCTCTCTTTTTATGATCTGACCAAAGACCTTTCCTCCAGTTAAACTTGATTGTCCTGAAAGATCCATATCTAAAAATCTTTCATAGGTACCAAAATCAAGGTCTACTTCAGAACCATCATTTAGTACAAAGACCTCCCCATGTTCTAAGGGACTCATTGTGCCACAATCTACATTAAGATAACCATCTAGTTTAACGGGAACAACACTAATGCCGGCTGATTTGAGCATTGTTCCGATGCTCGCTGCTGCAACCCCCTTTCCAAGACCAGAAACTGAGGTTCCCAATATGACTATGAATTTTGGCTCCTTTTGTGTACTCATAAATACTGAGTTTAATACTGCCAATTTAAATTTTGATAGTAGTTTTGTAAACTTAACCTCGCCAGTTTCAACCCTGCTCACGCTGATTCTTTGCCTCAAAACT
>CAYVTJ010000071.1:0-6539 GCA_964454475.1 Microcaldota archaeon
TCTCACAATTATGCACAAACTTCATGCCTGCAAGAGAAGTTATTGTCTTCTTGTTCTAAGCACTTATTTGAGAGCATTATTATTTAAATTTTTTGCGAGTATCTCAATCATGTATCTCTCGAGATTGACAGTGATGCTTCTCCTGATATTTTCGGTTGCCCAGGCAACAGTCTTCAATGGAGATGGCATATATGAAATGGAAGTGGATGATGTAGCAGTATCCTCAAATGGTTTTGAGGTTCTTCTTACCGATGTGACCTGGCATGAGGGTGTTGATGGCATTGTACTTGATGAGGCCGTATATGCGGTTTCTTTAGGCAACAAGCTTGTCGATGAACCATCCCTGGCCCCTGGCGAAGTAGCGAACGTTTCAAAAGACGAGAAGAGCGTCATCATTAGGGTAAGGAACCTTGAATATGAACCCCCGCCACTCACACATTTGGCTTATTATTCTCCGAAATATTATGCTGTCACACTGATAGATTCCGAAACCCGCCCTGTGGAGCAGGAACTAGAGGATATGACATTAGAGGAAGAGGAGGAATTCCATCCAGATGTTTTTGTGGAATCAATAATGATTTTCCCGTCAAATTTCAGTTCATTTGTCACTTGGGATACGAATCTACCGGCTAACGAAACCCTTATGGTATTCAATGAGAGCTCATCAGTGCCAGTGAAGGAGTATTCGTCCTCATCGCTTTCGGAGACCCATTCCGTCAATGTCACAGGTCTCAAATCAGATACAGATTATCTACTAAAAATAAGAGGATGCACAGAAAGCGATTGCGATGAAGAAACGGCAGATTTCACCACTCTTCCAGTCATTCCTGAAATATCTGAAGTTGAAGTGGTGGAGGCTACGAACGACTCTGCCATCATATCCTGGAAAACCAATGTTATCTCAGATTCCAGAGTCTATTATCGTGAGCTTGGCACCTCTGAATGGAGTGTCATCCCTGTTTCAGTTGTATGGACCGATATAAAGAAATATTTCATATTCGAATTGTCCGATGATTCTCCCGAACCAATATCTTTCTCAGGAGAAAGCGCTCCCAGGGATGAGTCCCAGAAGGAGATGGTATCTTTTTCAGGAGATTCGCTTATCGGTGACATGGAAATTACCGAGGAATTCGATATATCAGATATGCAATATGAGATTAATAGCAATTATATCCAGAATGTAGATTTAAACTCGATACCCAAAGTTATTACCCAGATACATCAGATGAAGCTTTATAATCTCAAGCCTGAAACCACCTATCAATTTAAGGTGTCCAGTTGTGCAGACCGATGCGCCAATTCATCGATCGGGACGTTTGATACCGAGTATACGGTCATGAATCCTTATGCCTCATTTATATCTCCGGATACTGAGATAGAACATGGCACAAGTCTGGTGCTGCCGATATCCGCATACAGCAGGAATCCAAATGGGCACCTCACGGATGTGGAATTGGCTTGGAATGATGGTGGAGTGAAAACCCTGACACCTGTGTTTGGCGGTGATCAGGATTCGTTCCTGGCTACCGATCTCTTCGCCACTCTTAGTACCATAAGCATGGTCAGCATAACATTTGAACATCCTGGGAACCATCATATCGAACTCACAGTCACGGACAATTACAGTAAAACCACCGTGGAGAGCCTTGGTGTCTATGTCAGCCCGAATGATCAGTGCGCGGATACCAACGCGATGTATTATCCCTTTGACACAGGATGCACCGACCAATGGCCTCATGATGCTGGTCCTGGTATAGATTATAATAATGGAATCGGGGCATGCCATGCCTTCGAAGTCTGTGATCCGGGTCTTGATTATATGATCGCGGATGCAGAGAGCTGTTGCAATGGTGAAAGGGACTTCTCCTCTAAGCCGATAAAGAATGCCGGATATAATTATGACAAGAACCTAGCTTGTGATATTGCCATACAGAATACAAAGGACAAAGCGGATATGTTCAGCCTGACATCAGATGCCGGAATGAAACTATGCAAGGCGAACTATCTTGTTTATGGTGTCGGATCCCAAGCAATCTATATGAAGGATTATTATACCGCAGAGACATGCTGTAAGGATACGAGTTTCTGTGAAGATTATCCGCATTATCAGGCATGGGATCCATGGCCACAGAGCAACATCAAATTCAATGAGTTGTGGTGTTACTGGAATGACTACTGGATATTCGGCAAATCTCCCAAGGATGGATGGTATGGAAGCGATACTAATCCCGAGAGCAACAACAATGCACTTGCCGACATCCCTGCACATGCTTCAGTAAACAGGATGAACACCGGGACATGTGTGGATTATTCCTTTGTGGTCACTACTGCTCTCAGGAAGGCCGGTTTCGCAAGCAATGAGATAATGTCTGTCAGAACGCCGGGCCATCTTTATAATCTGGTATGGCTTCCAGGAAACGGAGAGTACTCCTTCATAGATACAGTGGGCAATAATGGAGGCGACTTCTTCACAGGGCCCGGATGGAGCTGGGATTCAGGGAGCAAGAAGAATCTTGATCATTGCCAATACACATCAAACCAGTGTTCGAATGATCTCGGAGGACTTGTCTGCCCACCGAAAAGTATGGTTTCAGGGTGTTAAAATGAAAAAATTGCTTATACTGCTGTTGGTTTCCTCTCTTTTGTTTTGCCAATATTCAACTGAAGGGGCCCCAGGTTCGATGCCGGAGAAGATGGATGGTGTGCTTGTAGTAGAAAAGAGCGCTCCAGAGAGGGTGAGTGTAGATGAAGAGTTCCAGGTCGTTATAGGAATATCCAATCCAACATCATCCGATGTAGAAGTATGGGTTAAGGAGTATCTGAGTAATGTCGAACCTATAGAACCCATACCTGAGAAGACAGTCATAGAAGATGAATCGATGCTTGCGGCAACACCTCCAAAATTGACATGGGAGATCGTTGTTCCAGCCGGCGGGGAGACATCTGTTGAATACACCGTGAAACCCAAGACTGTCGGAACATTGTCCATAGGACCTACTTCTGTTAGGGCCGGTTCAAATGAATTTTTCTCTAACAGCGTCCTTGTGAAAGTTGGGTGCAGTCCATCTCCGACATGTGATGAATCGATAGGGGAAACCCCGCTTACATGCCCTTCGAAGTGCGCACCGGTTGAAGGCAACATAACCCCTTCCGAGGCACCCGAATTGGAGATCATCCCTTCCGAGGATTATGTTCCACCTGAAGAACCAGAGATGGCTCCGCCTGATGAAGAGGATCTATTCGGAAAACAGATCCAGATGGCCATCATTATACTGGTGATTCTGGCAATCGCGATAGGATTATACCTTTCATTCAAGAAATAGATCTTTTTTTCATTTTTTTATTGAAAGTTGGATTTTAGGCTTTTTGCCGGGAAATTCATATTCTGAGTATGTGTAATTCATGTGGTGATGCGATCCATCATCCCTTTATTTTCTCCATCCTTCACTTCCATCGCGATTCTCCTTCCGAAGCTGATGCTATCTCTGAATAAGTATTCTGAATATGGAGTGAATCGCGTGCCTGGCGAGCCAGGCATTCTTAGGGAAACATCGAAACAGATAAACTCTTCCTTTCCTGATTCCATGATGGCTCCCTGAAGTGCGAACGGTCCGATCAGCCCGTCTTTGTACTCTTTTCCAACAGCATCAGCGAATCTTTGCCCTAGATCAAAGGCCTGCTCAAGAAGCGATTCCCGAAGTGTGCATGCGATATGCCCGCATTCGATGGTTGTTGGTTTCATGACTTTCAAAAGCTCAAGCTGCTCGTCTGCCGGAAGCCTTAGGAATCCATCGATATTGGTCTGCCTTCTGGTATCGATTCCAAGGAGTTCCAGCTCATTATTGATCGGTGAATTGAAGAAATTGAAATTGAAATGGGCCCCGACGATATATTCCTCGATCACCGCTTTTTTAAGATCTTCCCTGGTTATCTTCCCTTTTGATATTAGATTCTCACTTTTTTCGAAGTACTCTTCCGGGCTTGATGCCAGGAAAAATGCACGTTCATATGTCCTTTCCGCTTCGCTCACTTTGACGATAGAAAGCCTGTCGATCCTATCAGGAGACACCTTTCTTGGGGATTTCACCCCTGCTTTCCCCATGAGATAATATTGGTCTTTTTCTTCTCCTCTTTCCTCCGCTCTGAGAAGATATTTGTTTCCAAATACAGGAACAGGAAATTTTCTCTCGATAGCATCATATCCGACATACACTGCGAAGGATCTGTTCGGTACAAAGACACATCTGCTGTTGTTAATTTTTTCGATGTTCCCTGGAGCCAGCATATCCTTGAACCTATCAAGGACAAGGATATCATCCACTACCCCGATATTCTTTTCCCCTCTCCTTCTGCTCTTATAATATTCTGCGTATGTTTTTTCACGGCCTTTCTGGGCCACAACAAGGGTTCCAAAGCCCTCCTTTTTTGCCCCCTCGCATACATCCAATGCCGAGTGGCTGCCAAGTGTTGCAATTCTCATGAATATCCTATCCTGGATTTTATTTATAACATTTTGCGAAAAGAGCAGTAATCTTCATGGAAACTCAAACCTGAGTTTGACAGTTGGGAGCCACTATCGACGTTAGAGACGTAGTTCATATTTAATTATACTGTTGGAAGTTTAATTTCAAGCTGACGCCTTGGCATCATCCAAACTCTCAATTACCTAATATTCTGATAAATTAGTATCCCTCACTCGCCCATTCGATATCTGAAAAATAGCATCCCAAGCACACAGGGGTGTGTGCATTTAGCATAGCATCTTTTCTCAGAAAAAAGGAGTAATCGCGATGAGAAATTGAGGGCTTGAAAAACCATCGGCCAAAGAAAATTCAAATATTGAAAAGCCAGCAGGTCTCCTTTTTCTGATGCTTTGATAATCGCGTATGATACATGAACATTCTCTTTTTATAACTTTTGATCCTAAGTAATATAGGGATAGTTACTTTAGGTGATAAAATAAGGCCCAAAAAGAACATGCCAAACGGTCGGATTACGTTGGGGGCTCATGGTCGCAATGAAGGTGAAACACCAAGTGACGAAGAGATATACACGAAGATATGCTGCTTATGCACTCGAAAGGATTGCGAAGGCCAACCCTGAAAGCAAAGAAACGATTCTCCGCGGAGTTATAGATTTCATGAATTCCGAGTGGTTCAGGAGGGAAGCTGAGAGGAACAGCAAAGAGTACTGCAAGGCGTTTTGGAGGATGAATGATTTGATGAAAATAATGAAGGGGGTTGCCTGATGAAAAAGAGCAAAGAAAAAACCGATGGAAGAACGAAATCTCCAAATGCATTATCTAATGGCAAGAAGGCACCTCTGGAGGATAGGCTGAATGCTGAAATAAAGAAACATGTTGAGATACTGAAAGGTAAGAGTGTGGATGTGCGATGGGGTGCTGTGGATGCACCTGTTCAAATAGGAATTCCTGCAGTTCCTACACTGATTGAAGTACTAAAAGATGTTAGGTGGCTTGTGCGATGGTGTGCTGAGATTAAAGGGATGCAGGGAGGAATCCAGAAAGCAGGGGAAAACTCTTCGCATGTTGAAAATGGGTGCTTAATATGAATCGAAAAATCAGAGCAGGAGTACAGCGCCAGAGGGTTATGCGTAATAGTGATTCATTCACAAACAGGGAACCACTTGAAGAAAAACCCCAAATGAAAGAACAAGATCTGGAGCAAAGGAAACTTGAAAAGGCACTGAAGAAAGGCACACCACAAGAAATCTATTCCATTGTTGGCAAAAACCCCGATCTCCTGCCAATAATTGAGAAGTCGTTGTCCTCAAGGAGTTGGAAGATAAGGAAGAAGGCCGCCATGTGCTATGAATTGTTGGCACGAAGCAGAAATGACATCAGCAGGGTTATCCCGAAGCTTGTCGAATTGACCAGAGACGAGCGCAGTGAAGTGGGAGAGAGGGCACTGGATGCAATATTCATGGCAGCATCTGAGAGCGATATCTCACCTGCAACAGATGTACTCAAGAAATGCTTTGAATCAGTAAGCTTAGACAAAAATAGAAGGGCACTAAAGGCAGTAAAGAATGCAGCAGGGAATGGTCTTGATTTTTCACCATTCATTGAAAATATAGCCGCCGCATTTACCAATCCAATACTGTGGCAGGATGCAGTAAATACGCTCAAAAGTGCCGCACGTAAAGGTTCGGAAGAAGCGGAAGCGGTGCTGTCTGAGGATTTCGAACAGTTCAGCAGAATTATTGTGAGCAGGATAATGGAAAGTGTGAATTCCGCGGATTTCAGGATAGAAGCAGAGGCCAACAGCAAACAGTATCTGGTCAGATTTAAGCAATTCGAAAGAACAATGGAGCTGCTCAAAGCGATACAACCGGGAACAAAAGTAAAAGACATTGAAGAAGTCCTTGAGAAAGTGCACCTTCCCGTTAATTGGGAGCCTCCTTCTTTTCTTTTATGACCTGACTTCGCCAGATTAAAATAAAGAAGGGTTGCCTGTTTTATCTTTTTGCGCTATAAAATGAAAGTCCTCAAAAAATATCTGAATAATTTGACAGTTTCA
>CAYVTJ010000072.1:0-6302 GCA_964454475.1 Microcaldota archaeon
AGAACTGAGGTGAAAGCGAACCTACACGAGAAGAGAAAATATTAAGCGCTTACTATTAGCGAACAATATAACAATGATCAACAGTATATAAGCTCCCATTTTCTATTGAGTATTATCCCAAATCCAGTATCTTAGATAATCTCTTGAAATCTAGGGAATTGAGAACGTGCTTTTTTTCACACCAACCCCTTCTTGCGGTGGAAATGCCATATCGCATATAATCCATTTGCATATCTATGTGTGAATCGGTAGATATGCTGAGTAATGTTTTCTTTCGTGCGTTTCGGGCATCTACATCCCTGAGATCCATACGTTCAGGCTGAGCATTTATCTCCAACATGGTCCCGGTACTTTTGGCATAATCCATAATCCTTTCCATATCGAGGTTTGTTGGCTTTCGGATTCCAAGCTTCCGGCATGTTGGGTGAGCAATGATATGAACGAATTCGTTTTCCATGGCTAGTTTCATTCTTTTCATAAGTACTTCATTCGGATCGTTCAACCCATGATGCAAACCAGCATTCACTACATCAAGCTTTTTTAGAACCGAATCCGAAACATCCACACCACCATCTACGATATTGACCTCACTTCCCTTGAGAATATAGGGCCATCCCTTCTTCTCTCCTTCTTTGTTTAATTTATCTATTTTTTTACATTGTTTTTGTATTTTTCTTTCATTAAGACCTTTTGCTATCGGAATGTTTCCACCATGATCCGTAATCGCAAGATACTCGTATCCAAGATTTTTCGCTTTATCGACTATCTCCTCAATGCTATTCATACCATCACTCCAGTTGGTATGGATGTGCAGGTCTCCCTTTAGGTCATCGATTGTTACCAATTCGGGAAGATCCCCTTCCCTGGCCGCTTCTATCTCCCCTGAATCCTCTCTCAGTTCAGGGGGAACCCATTCAAGACCTAATTTATGGTAGATGTCTATCTCCTTCTCAGAAGCTACGCATTTTTTTCCTTTGAAAAGGCCATATTCGCTCAATTTATAGCCTTTTGATATCGCGATTTTCCGGGTATGGATATTGTGGGCTTTCGATCCTGTGAAATACTGCATTGCGGCTCCGAATGATTCTTTTTCAATTACTCTTAGATCTACCATTATATTTTCTGAAAGTTCAATCCTCGCTTTGGTATCTCCTTTCAAAGCTATTCTGATAACATCCTCCATACCGCAGAAATAATCGATCGCCTTTCTTGGATTCGTTGTTTCAAGAAGGATGTCCAAATCCCCGATCGTTTCGCATCCCCTTCTAAATGATCCTGCAGGTACTGCTTTTGAGATGTAATCAAAGGATTCCAGATTACTGCAGATATCCTCGACCACTGGTTCGATCCTCCCTAGAAGAAAGCGATCAGCCATTTTATTTGATCTTTTAAGGGATTCTAGTATTTTTTGTTGGGATCGTTTTCCAAAACCTTTTAATGATGCTATCTGTCCGGATTCAGCGACTTTCCTGAGATCATCAACATCTTTTACACCAAGCTCATCGTAAAGTTTTTTTGCCGTTTTGGAGCCAATCCCCTCAAGAGAGGTTATCCCTTCTATATCGATAGGTAGACATTTCTTCAGCTTTTCATAATATTGTATGGAACCCGTCTCAAGATATTCAGATATCTTATCAGCAATGCTTTTCCCGACACTAGGTATGTTTGTTAATTCTCCATCCTGATATGCCTGTTCGATATCCTTTGGCATATCCTGAATTGTTCGGGCTGCGTTTTTATATGCCCGGACTTTAAATTTTGCATTTTTGAGTTCTAGCAGATCCGCAATCCGGTGTAGAAGTTTTGATACCCTGTTATTCTTCATTCTTCCACCAAAAAATGGTGGGCCTTTCTGAGAATATCTCTTGCGTTGTCATAGGTTACCTTTGCTTTGGCATCCTCGTAACTTAGCCATTCTGAACCAACATGCTCATAGGATAATTCGACTTTTTCTTCGGTTGTTTTGGCAAGACGGAATGCGACCTCCTTATAAACCATGACGCCATCTCTTCGGAAGAAATAGTTTATCTTCTTTTCGAAACCAGGAATGAATTCAAAACTAATTATTCCAGTCTCTTCTCTCATCTCCCTTCTGATCGTATCCTCAATCTTTTCTTCTCTTTCGATTTTCCCTTTGACGAAATCCCAGTGTCCCGACTCATAATGCAGGATTAAATATTTGTTACCTTCTTTTCCTTCTCTAAATAATATGACTCCTGCGGATTTTTCATGAGGCATGTTCTAGATTCCCATCCTCAGATTTAAAAAACATACGAAACAATTGCTTAATCAGTGAAAACCCATAATGGATGGTTTTTGCTATCAATCATAAAAAAGGTGCTCATATATGGGAAAATTTCCAGAAGCAGATGAGAGACTGTCTAATGTCTGGATTTGTTTTAAATGCAAAACCAGAAATAAAAAAGGTGCTGAAAAGTGCAGAAAGTGCGGATCAAAGGATCTTCGTCCTAAAAGAAAGGACATTAGAACAAAGAAGTAGGATTAAAAAGGCTTTGGCATGACTAGTTTAACCTGCTTTTCATGCAGAAAGAAGATATTTACTCTATCAGGTGTGCTTACATGGGTAAAGGCAATGGAAAAGGAAAAAACGGTGAATTCGCTGGACGTAACATCGAAAGAAAGAGGAAAAAGGACCGTTGGAAATCGAAGAGATGGAAGAGGAGAACACTTAAACTCAAAGAGAAATATGATCCTCTCAAAGGAGCCCCCCAAGCGACAGGAACGGTAATAGCAAAGTTCACATTAGAGCAGAAGCAGCCCCATTCAGGTCTTATCAAATGTGTCAGATGTCAGCTTCGCGATGGCAGAACCGTAGGTGCTTTCGCACCTAGAGATAAGGCGATAACCTACATAGATGAACACGATGAGGTTACTCTCGCAGGTCTTGGAGGATCCCAGAGAGGACAGATGGGGTCCATCCCGGGGATCAGATATAAAATTGTAGCTGTGAATGGAGTTGATCTCCAGATGCTCAGAAAGGGCAGGAAAGAGAAGAGCAAGAGATGATAATCATGGATAAGTTGTTTGGAAAGTATGAGCTTGAGAACCTTGAGATTAACGACAAAAGTATTGAGCAAAGTATAAATCTCGATGCCGTGAAAGTTCCCCATTCATCAGGTCGTTATGCGAGAAAAGCTCTTGGGAAAACCTACGTAAATATAGTTGAGAGGTTGGCCAACAAACTGATGAGAGGGGGGACTGGTGAAAAGACATCGGGCAAAGTCATCCGCACCAAGGGGCGTCTGCAAGGTAAGAAATTCAAAGTACTAAATTCCGTGGAAAAGGCCTTTGAGATTGTTGAAAAAGAAACTAATGAGAACCCTGTCCAAATACTGATACGCGCTCTTGAGAATTCAGCACCCAGGGAGGATGTCACAAGAGTTTCTTATGGAGGGGTAAGATATCAGATAGCTGTAGACGTTTCAGCAACAAGAAGACTTGATATGGCTCTCCGCAATATAGCCCTTGCCGCACTCATGGGTTGTTTCAAAAAACCAAAAACCCTTTCACAAGCATTAGCTGGTGAGCTTATCAATACTGCCAAGGGAGATGTTCAGATCAGTTATGCCATAAAAAAGAGAGATGAAACCGAAAGAATGGCAAGAAGTGCACGTTAGATACTTGTGCTCATCATCTTGACAACAGAAATAATTAATCATAATTGGTGTTTTGGACAATAGAAGGCAGATCTGTTGCCGATCTTTCTCCTTTTTATCTCACCACCACAGATTGGACATTTCCGTCCGGCATTTCTGCGATAGTTTAGATATCTGGTAGGTAAGCTTTTAGTATCTGCTTTGTTCCTTATAGCTGTTCTGAGAACCCGTTTTAAAACAGAAAAAAGTTTCTTGAGTGTCTTCTTATCAATTTTATCAAGAGTTTTCTCAGGATGAATACCTGCCTGATACAATACCTCGTCAGAGTAAATATTTCCTATTCCCGCGATCTTCTTTTGGTTCATGAGGCTTGTTTTCGCCATTCCTCTGCTATTATGGAAAATATCAATGAATTTTTTCTTGCTTATAGAGAGAGCATCAGGTCCAAGCTCTTTCTTCTTGATATAGTTTTCTGGAGAGGGGATCACTCTCAATTGTCCAAATTTTCTAGGGCAGACATAGGATAATCCTTTTCCGTTGAAATCCAAAGTCAGTTCACTATGTTCTGGAATTTCTTTTCCATATTTTAGGTACCCAGTCATCCCAAAATGCATAAGAAGAAAACTACTATCACTAATTTCAATGAAAAGATTTTTTCCATGCCGATTTGTAGTAATCAGACTATTGCTTAACAGATGTCTTCTAACAGTCGATTCAGAAGAATGATATACCCTGCCTCCACTGGCATGGACAGCCACTATCTTTTTATTTATTGAAGTTTTTTCCAATTTCTTTCTCAAAATCTCCACATCAGGCAATTCTGGCATATTATCAATTATGGATAAAACAAAGGACATTTTAATGATCTCTGTAGAAAAGAATGCAATCCACCAACAAGGGGTTTCCGTTAGATACTGCCGAATGAATCCCTGTTTAACGATGCTGATTGTTTGAAAATAGGAAAGCTTTACAATTGCCAATGTTGTACAAATGATATCGGGGCTGTGATGCATGACGAATTATAATAAACTTGCGAAATTCTATGACTTTATATATTTTGATAATTGTGATCTTGATTTTTATCTTGAAGAAGCAAGAAATGCCAAAGGTCCGTTATTGGAAATTGCGTGTGGAACTGGGAGAATCAGTCTTATTCTTGCCAAAAGAGGATACGATGTGACTGGGCTTGATAATTCTTCTGCAATGCTTAATGAGTTCAAAAAAAAGATTATAGAAAATAAAGACATCTCCATTTACAAGAGGGATATGCGGGATTTTTCTCTTGGAAGGAAATTTGGCCTTATTATCCTTCCGTACCGAAGTTTTCTTCATCTTAAGAATGACCACGAAAGACTAAATACATTAAAATGTATTTTCAATCACCTTGAAAAGAACGGGAAAGCCATAATACATCTCTACAATCCAACCATGGAGGATCTGGAGATGCAGGGCCATCTTCATTTTTTAGAAAGAGAGAATATGAAAACAAAAGATGGAAGGCGTTATTCGATAGAATGGTACCAAAGATTCTATGCCAGAGAGTGTGCTTACTACAAAATCAAATTGCATTGGAAAGGGGAAGTATTGGATTTTCCGATGGTCATTCATTTCGTTAATCCTGAGAAGATGAAAGAACTAATTAAAAAAGCAGGCTTTACCGAAGCGAAAGCATTCTCTTCATTTGGTAACTCGGGAAATGCAGAATCTCCTGGTGAAATTATGTGGCATCTCATGAAATAGATGCTAGTCATTATCTGCTTATTCTTTTAAATATCCGCCAATAATAGGTTTTATGGGATATCCGAAGCCTATTTTGTTCATAAGCAAATGTCTTGGCCTCGAAAGTTGCAGATATGATGGTGGAGTTATAAACAGTAGTGTCATCTCAAGGATGAGGGACCATGTGAGAATCAAGACGATTTGTCCAGAAGTTGGCATTGGTCTTGGTATCCCAAGAGCTCTAATAAGGATTGGGGAGAGTGATGGGAAGCTTGAGCTTTATCAATCATCGACTAGCATTCCTGACAGAAGATATATTGGGTTTCTCTTCTGAATATCTGGCCGATCTTGGTCCTGTTGATGGTTTTATCCTCAAGGCAGGCTCACCATCATGCGGTATCAAAAGTGCAAAGACATATCATTGTAAAAGCAATAGATTCAGGAGGGGGAGTGATCTTTTCGGTGATCAGATACAAAAAATATCAACAACATCCTGTAGAAACCGAGAACGGACTTGCAAATCGCAACACTCTTGAAAATTTCCTTTTGAAGATATTTACAATGGCCGGGTTCAGGGAAGTGATTTCACTTGATGGAAGTAACGGCCTCCTCAATTTTCATCAAAGAAATAAGTTGCTCCTGATGGCTTTTAGCAAAGAAAATGTGTTTGAGATGGAAATGTTGATCAAAGACGACAGATGCTCAATTCTCAAGATTGAAAGGTATGAAAAAGAGCTTCTAAAGGTGCTTTCCCATTCTCCAGGACCCACTTCTTTCATCAATGAAGTAATTCACACTTTTGATGACATACCTGGTCAATTATCGAAGGAGGATGGTATTCTGTTTTTCAACAGTATCGAAAATTATCGTGATGGTGTAATTTCTCTCAACAAATTTTTAAATAATATCAGCCTGGGTTTCTGAACTCATTTTTGTTTTGTAGTGCTAACCGGTAATTGCTTTGAG
>CAYVTJ010000073.1:0-6108 GCA_964454475.1 Microcaldota archaeon
GCCCAAAAAGATAAAACAGACAACCTTCTTTATTCTAATCTGGCGAAGTCAGGTTGATAGATCGGGAACCTCTCACAAAGCCCTTCGGATTCCTCCCTGATTTTTTTCAGGACTTCCTCATTTCCAAGATTGTCGATGACCTTTGCTATCATCTGTGCAATCCGCTTCATTTCATCGCTGCCCATTCCTCTGGTGGTCAGTGCAGCTGTCCCAACTCTCATCCCGCTTGTCACGAATGGGCTTTTGGTATCAAAGGGAATAGTATTCCTGTTTATGATTATTCCTGCCTTCTCTAGGGCATTCTGTGCATCCTTTCCGGTTACACCCTTTGATGTAAGATCTACTAATACCAGATGAGTCTCAGTTCTATTGCTTACAATTCTTAATCCTAAAGAAATCAGTTCGTCTGCAAGAATTTGCGCATTTTTGATCACTCTTGATGCATATGTCTTGAAATCCGGTTGCATCGCTTCATGGAAGCAAACTGCCTTTGCTGCAATAGCATGTTCTAAAGGTCCACCCTGCATGCCCGGGAAAACTGCGTTGTCTATCTTTTTCGCATTTTCCTCAGGTCCGAGTATCATCGCGCTTCTTGGGCCTCTTAGTGTCTTGTGAGTAGTTGATGTGATGATGTCGGCATGTGGTGCAGGGTTTGGGTAAACTCCTCCCGCCACCAAACCTGCGAAATGGCTTATATCTGCCATCATTATCGCATCTATCTCATCGCATATAGATCTAAATTCCTTGAAGTTAATCACAAGGGGATAGGCAGTAAATCCACAAATTATCAATTTTGGCTTCTCCTCGATCGCTTTTTTCCTGATGGCATCATAATCTAAAGCTTCAGTCTCTCTATCTAGTCCATAAGATACTGCATTGAACCATTTTCCAGAAAAATTAACCTTCGATCCATGGGTTAGGTGGCCTCCATGCGGAAGATCAAGACCCATGAATTTGTCTCCTGGTTCAAGGAATGCAAAGAATGCAGCGACATTAGCACTGGATCCAGAGTGAGGTTGCATGTTAGCATGCCCAACGCTGAAAAGAGTCTTTGCGCGATCTATTGCGAGATTCTCTATTTCATCAATGTATCTGTTTCCTGCATAATATCTTTTTCCAGGATATCCTTCAGCATATTTATTTGTTAGGATCGAGCCAGTTGCTTCCATTACCGCTTTGCTGGTATAATTTTCGGATGCGATCAGCCGCAGGGTACTTTTTTGGTATTCCATTTCCTTTTCTATGAGATTAAATATTGTAGAATCCGTTTTTTCAAGCGCCATATCAACTCCCAAAATGCTTAATTAGATAACTATTTTAAATGCCTAAGCATTTGAGTTTTTTCAGTAGCAAGGTTGTTATTTTTTATTTTTTTGAATTTGGAAATTAGGCGGAGTAAAGTTTCTTAATAAAATCGGTTTTAATCATATAAAGAAGCACTAAGTGCTTCATCCAATAGTTAAAATATAAATTTGCCGAGATCGCATAAAGCCATAACATGTTTCGAAAAAAGTTTCATGCATGGCGTGAAATCCGGTAGTGCGCACATCTTGCTTTATCTCAAATGAAGCAAAAGCGTAAGCCTGGAACCGGATGTTTGCCAGTTAGCGTGTCCCTTTGGGATTGAGAGTTCAAATCTCTCTCTCGGCGTTTATTTCTGGTTCAACGCATGCCTAAACAGGAAAAATAACCATTTCATGACATCTCTTCTGCAAAGGGAGATCTCCTAAGTTAAACAAATTAGGGAAATTTCTAAAAATTGAAAAATTTGCCGGTTCATTCAAAGCGGATTTAATCTCAGGTGGAAGGTCAAGGAAACCACCTTGCGAAAGAACCACCAACAAGAGGCGGATTTAATCTCAGGTGGAAGGTCAAGGAAACCACCTGGGAAATACCGTAGTGGGTTTCCTGAGCGATAGAAATATAAATACACTAATTGTAGTAGAAACAAGGTGATCCGATTGAACATGCTCAATATCCTGATTGGTTTGTCATTTTTCATATTATTAATAGGTTGCGTATCTCCTGAATTGGAAGAACAGCCTACAGAAGAGCCAGAGGAATCGCAGCAACCAAATACTCCCGAATGTAAAATGGTTACAATCACCGAACCGTATGTAGAAACGGTTTGCTGGAATGTGACATATACCGAAGAAGTATGCAAGATTAAGTCCTTGAAATTCTTGGCATCATCTGTGGAAGAAACCCATCTTTGCACCAAGGATGGCAATTGCGTAGGTAAGCCCTTATCTGATTGTTTTCATGTTTGTGAAGGAGCGATGAAGAGATGCAAGATGAACATAACTAATTTGGATGAGAGATATTCCGGAGTATGGGTAGTGGGTGCGAATTTCTCAATCGATGGGAGTGGTTTCATAAAAGAACCTCAAAGGCTAGAGATACCTGCAGGAAAAACGAAGACTTTCGATTTCACACAACTTTATGCATTGAATACGGGCGGAAATTCCATGAAGTGCAGCTTATATCTCCTGGAGACCCCTAAGGTTGAGGATTGTAAGCTTGTAGGTCGGGAAGCTACTGAGTGCGAAGAAGTAACAAAACACCGTAAAGTGGAAAAGGAGATTTGCGAATAACTCCCCTATTTTAATCCTTTTTTTACTATTCTTTTTTTATGACAATGGAAGAGATAGTCACAATACACTATGGCGAGATAGCATTGAAAAGGGGGAAGAGACCATTCTTCAAAAGATGTCTCATAAAAAACCTTAAATCCATGCTGAAGGGATGTCCCTTTGAGAGAATCGAAGATGCAGATTCAAGGATAATATTGTATTGTGGAGATGCGGATATAGGCGAAATAGAATTCAGATTGGAGAAGGTCTTTGGGATAGAATGGTTCTCACATGGATTGATCACCAAACGGGATATGGATCAGATAATGCTGGCTTCAGAAAGGATTTCATCAGGACTTAGCGGAACGATCAAAGTAGAATGCGTCCGTTCTGATAAGAGTTTCCCGCTTCAATCACCGGATGTGAGCCGGCAGATAGGATTTGGACTGGAGAGGAAAGGTTTCCCCACAACACTTCAGAATCCTGAAAACATGCTTAGGATCGATATATTAAGAGAAAGAGCGATCATAACCTCAGGGAGGAAGAGGGGATTGGGGGGACTTCCTGTCGGTTCCAGCGGCAGTGTGCTATCTCTTCTTTCAGGAGGTATCGATTCACCGGTTTCGTCCTGGCTTATGATGAAAAGAGGTTGTAGTCTTGATTTTGCTCACATCCATTCATTTTCCGAAGGTGAGGAGGTAAACTGTTCAAAAATAATCGAGACTGTCAAATCCTTGCGTTCTTTCCATCCGGGAAAAACAAATCTATTCCTTATACCATACGATGAATTCTACAAAGCTTCTTTTGATATGCCTGTGAGGTCCGAGACTGTTCTTTTCCGCAGGTTCATATTGATAGTTTCAAATCGGATTGCACAAGAACATAAGCATCTTGGCATCATCACTGGTGATAGTATAGGTCAAGTTGCATCACAGACACTAGAAAACCTCAGATGCGCAAGCGAAGCCTCAGAACTTCCCATCTATCGGCCCCTTGTTTCTTTTAATAAGAGCCAGATCATCGACCTAGCAAAAGAGATAAGGACCTATGATATCTCAATCGAAGAATATAAGGACTGCTGTTCCCTGGTGGCACATAGACACCCGGACACGAAAGTAAGCCTTGAATATGCGAAGAATATCGAAAAAAAGATAGGAATCAGGGATATTGTTGAGAAGACCATTGAGAGAACAAGAGTGATAAGAATCTGATTTCATGGTTTGTGTACTCTCTCCAGCTTGACCGCGATTCCCCGGTTACGGGATCCAACATCCTCTGAGGCGAGCTGGGCTATCCCTACGCCAAGGAATTGTCCCTTGGAGTAGATTGCCACACAATCTCCAGTTTTTATCTTGTCATCAAAGTTCTCAATAGCAGGGATCATTATTTGGGCACCTGATACAATGGATTCTACAGCATTTTCCTTTACTTGAACTCTTGACAGATCAATGAGATCTTCAGGATTACATATCATTCTCTCAAGTAAAGAAGCGTCTCCTTCCGTTTCCCAAGCATGCATCGCATCAATCAGATCCTGTACGATTATTGATTTTTCCTCTTTTATAGAACCGACAGAAACTCTTCTCAATTCCTCCATTCTTGCCCCTTTACACTGTTTCCCGATATCTGAGCATAAGGTCCTAATATAGGTTCCAGCCTCAACTTCGGCCTTGAAAAGAACAAGATTCTCATTCTGTTCCAGAAATTTAAGTTCATAAACCATTCGTTTTCTTTTTCGCCTCTTCACCGCGCTTTTCTTGGGAGGTATCTGCTCGATCTCTCCAGTGAAATCTCTGAAGAGAAGCCTTATGGAATCTCTTGAAGGAGGGATCTTAAACTTCATTATCCCGATATATGTCTTTCTTTTTCCTGCGATATACCTCAAAAGCTTGGTGGCCCGCCCTATTGCTACGGGCAATACACCAGATACTTTTGGGTCAAGAGTTCCTGCATGGCCGGCTCTTTGGCTTTTTGTTATCTTTTTTACAAAGCTTGTAATCTCATGGCTTGTTTGGCTACAGGGTTTATCTATTATCAGAATACCATTTGATAATAGTTTTTCGATCTTTTCTTCCAATAAGTCACACCTTCTTTTTCAGGGCATCCATCGATATCGAAAGTAGCTCTTCTGGTTTGTATACTCCACTGTTGAGACATAAATCAAATATCTGATAGTCCGTTATATCAATGCCATAGAGTTTAAGATATCTGTCGATATTGCGCTGATCCCGCTCCAAAACATGATTCTCAGCTTCTTCCTCAGTCATCTCGTCCCTCTCAGAGATTCTCTCTCCGCGAATTTTTGCATTCGCGAAAAGTCTGATCCTGAGATCCGCATCAACCATCCATGGCCCAAGCCAGGTGGTGACAACACAGTTTCCCTTCGAAGATTCTTCTTTCAGGAAATCATCAAATTTCCTGTCTATCTCCGGATCATTCTCAGCCATCCTATGGAATTCCATCAATGAAACACCTTCCTTTTCCGCCAAATCCTTGAAAGTAGGGCAAATATGTCTGTAATCCATCCTTTGTGCCATCAGTTTCCCCAATGTATTTTTCCCGCTTCCTGTGAATCCGGATATTGCAATTATCATTTCTTGTCTAACACCTTGCCAATCACTATGGATATTAGGATGCCTGATATAAACGAATTTAGCACAAACCACCAATGAGGCTGATATATCGTCTTGACACCGAATATAGGTATCTCGAATGGTAGCTCCACATGGAAATAAGTTCCTTTTGAAAAGGTTAGTTCAATCTTATCCACATTCATCTTTTCAGGTCCAGTAAGTCTCATACCGAGAATGCTAAATCCATTCGTTTTTTCTGCAGGAACTGTTGTCACCCTCACCGTTTCACCAGGATAGTACTCCTTTTTATCTGTTGTGATATTGAGTTTCTCTCCGTTTCCTTCTTCAGTATATGTATCATCAGGTTCCCTTGTATTATAAATGAAATATGTTTCGTTCGATCCCAATTCCCTGCCATCATCGAATAGTTTCGCTTTTATGGTCCATTTTCCAAAACCTTCATCCGGAAGTTCAAAACACGTTGTGAACTTACCATCTCCTGCTTCTTGATCACAACCGGATCCATCATCGAGTACGGTTAAGGTCATGTCGTCCTGTTTTGTAGGATCGAGAGCGTTTATGGTGGTCATGATAAGAAGAAAGGTTATCACAATGAAGAACATGGGTTTCATTTGGGACATCATGGCCTTATTCATTTCAGGAAAGAGCTCCATCTGCTCTTTCATTATCTTTTCCATCTTCTTCTTATCCTTCTTCTCAGATGCTTTCTTGTATTCCTCATTAAGGCGTTTTGATTCTTTTTGGAGGTTTTGCATCTTGGTCTTATCCACGAGTTTCCTTTGCAGGAAACGTGTAAATGTAGCATAGATTATAGCTACTACTGCTATCAGTACAACATAAATTTGACAATCCATAACTGCCTCTTTTTAAGGGAAGGATTAAATAACCTATCCGTTTTTCCATTTTGATGGTGTATCTGATGACTGATGATATCGATGATT
>CAYVTJ010000074.1:0-6063 GCA_964454475.1 Microcaldota archaeon
GTCTGGTGTACGTTGCTCCATTTATCAGCAAATATATTGATGCCTCAAAAAATCAAAAAATGTATATTGTTGTCAGCGGCATTCTGGGGAGCATGGCATTTCTCCTGTTTTATTTTTCAGGAGGCATCACGGCGACAGCAATTGCTGTGCTGTTTTTGGGGCTTTCCAGTAGCTTTGCCGCATCTCAACGTTCTTACATCCTCGGTCTTGAAACAACAAAGAGGTTAGGAGCAGGAAAAGCTATGGGAGTTTTTAATTCTGTCTACCGGGTTGGGCAAGTACTTGGACCAATGACTTTCGGATGGTTATTAGCGTTTGTCAGCATCAAACACGGAATTACCTATCTTGGATTATGCTATCTTTTCGCAACAGGTCTTTTTCTTCTTGCTGCGAAAAATCCCCGTAAGATTCAATACGAATGATGTTTATAATATGACGACAACATAACTATGGAAGATAAGAAGGTATCTGCACAACATTTTATACGAGATTACCTGACGAGATTTCCCCAAACGTCTCCTCCATTTTTACCAGAAAATCTGGACGTGGAAATTCTTTCAATAGCTGAGGACTTGTCCAGGAAGCATGAGATTCAAACACAATTGCACGAAGAGTTGACAATGGTACTTCGAGAGGCATTTCCTTCTATGGAAGAACAGGATTTCCAAAAAACCCTCTCATGGTATTTTCAATCTCCGGGCGAACAATTCCGACGACATGCCATTCTGATACGACATAAGGCCAGTAGACTTATAGCCATGACACTTTTTGATTATGGAAATGTTGAATATGGCCCAGGCTGGGGGCATGGAGTGTATGTCATTAATTGCACTGTTGTTCCTCAATATCAAGGAAATCGGTTAGGACAAGCAATGGCTGCCGTTATATTTGCAAGATGGTCGCCAGATATTTTGCTGATTACGTGTTCACAATCACCATCGTTACATTCCTGGATCGGGTTATCTGAGAAAGGTATACTCGATCAATACGATGTGTATCCGCAACTCAAACAAGAAGACGACAAAATGGTTCTCGTGACAGTCCCTTATCAGGATATAGGACATATTGTAACAACATTCAGACAACTCTATCTTGGGATTGTTCAGGGAAACGTTGAAGATGTAGAACAGAAAATAAAAAATTTTACACTATACCTTGTCAGAAAAAATTGTTATGGAATTCTGTATGAATATCATCCGTGGAAGAATCGAACACGACCTGATTTGCTGGCGGAGGCATTAGGTGTGGAAAAACATGATGGCGTTCTTGTGGTTTTCAAAAAACGGGGAATCCCGTTTCCAAAAGATACGTTCTCAAACGAGCATGACGTAAAAATATGAATGAACGTTCTTTCCCCGAACAATACCTTGACATGCTTTGTCACAAGCTTCCTGTGGTTAAACGGATTATCACAGAATATGGCGAGTGCTCTCTTCTTCAGTATTTACAACATTTTGCTCCTCGTTTTGAACCATCATATCAGCCTATTGATGATTTTCTTCAAGTGGTCCATGATTATACAGAACGGTTATTAGGAAAAACCTTAGCTCAGCAGGTTATTCAAGACATCGCGTCATTTCCTCTTCTTCTCACGGCAAACCACTTGGGAGTTGATTCTTATTCCCAATTCATTCAGGCGAATATTTTGATCGCTCTTCGAGTTCTGAGTGGTCCCTGGCAGGCAACTACAGTTCCCGTCTTTTCCTGTGGTCATATTCCGGTGAATAATGCAGCTTATCCACGAGGAATCCTCTTGTATCAGACCACGCCGGAAGAGCTAGATTCATTACCTCTTAAATTACCAATATTTCCGAATAAATACAGATCATGGATGGTGAGTGTCTTACCAGCTTTTAAAGAGAGGATGATAACTCGAGCAAATGCCGCTCTCTCCAACCTGCCTCTTTCATCTGTTCGCGCAAAAAATGCCCTTCATACTATTTTATCCGAAGACTATCTGAACGATTCGGTGAAAAATTTGGCATTATACTCTCACCAATGCACAGTTTTGAATGGCCGGCTTTGGAAGAGAGTTTTTAGAACATCGTCTGAAGTTCCAGAACTTGTTTATCTTGAGCATGAAAAAATCATCGCAGAACTTCTTCAACGAGATTTAATGAATCACGATAGCCTCGTCTGGAACATGTTGTTTACCCCTGAACTGTGCCACCAGGTTCTTGTTGAACTTGATGGGATTCCAGGTTGTTGGCAAAGGGCTATTCTCGCTCACAGACTCCAATTAAGTTCTCAAAAGATTCCGGTAAATACATTGGAGATGCCCTTGAAAAAGGAACTAGAAGTGTCTGGAACAATGTTTTTTTGGGGCATAGATCACCGTGGCAGAAGAGTTCCTCTCTCTCTTGAAGAAACCCAAAATTACCAGACAAAAGTGCTTCGTGGTGTAAACGATCATGGCAAAATTTTTGAAGTTCCTTTTACTGAGAAAGCTCTTATTCACGGATTACGAACGCATAAGCTTATCCCCTCAGGCTTTATGTGTTTTTTGCCTCTTGCGTTTGCTCGTGGTATCATTTGTGTAGGCGGCTATTTTCAATGTGAATATCTTCCTGCTATGCAAAGAGGGCTTGTGAAGGTCTTACGAAATATCCCTGGATTTCAACAAATTGCCGACCTTCTCGAAAAAGTGCCGACAGATACCTATCTGTTTGGAATGCTGGGGGTTATGACTATGATAGATGACACCTATCTGGTTCCAGCTGGGCCAATCGAAATGATTGCTGGGGGAGGAATTACCGGGGCAGATATAGAAAAAATACTCTCTTTGAGTGTGCGAGATGCCCATCTGGCAGCATTAAATGATTCTTTGCTGAATGATGTCCCCCCGCAATTTTGTCGTCCCGGTTGGAAAACACAAATAGCCAAAGAGAGCGTTGGTGTATTAGGAGAACGTGTTGTGATCAAATAAGAGGAAAGAGGACGGCAGAAGTGTATACGGTTCAACGACGAAATACGTATCCCTTCTGCTCGGTATGGATCGACAGATCCACACCGTTAGACCCGTTGGATTTGGCAATCCAACGGGAGCGATGTTCGGACAGTTATTTCGTCGTTGATCCTACGCATAAACTTCAGCCGTCCTGTGCTCTAGCGGAAATATTATTCAGGAGTGACGATTTCCTGATAAATTTCATCGGCAGCTCCTAACACATCCACCGGGGGATCATACCCAATAATTTCGGCTGTTTTCAAGTTAATGGCGATTTTAGGTGGATCCTCAAAAAGTTGATTTAAATCACGCGGTTTGGCTCCATTGAGGATTTTTGCCATGACTTCTGCTTGAAATTCTCCAAGATATTTGAAACCCGCGACTGAAATACTCATAAGATAGCCATATTTTACTTCTTCAGAACCAGGTTGAGAAAAGGTCGGGATTTGATAAGAATTAGCAATCTCTACAAATTCTGGGGTATGTTTCGGTTTTATCGATGGTTGTACCGTCACATAGATAGCATCTGCTTTTTGTCCTAATTCATGAAAACACTGTTTGACACTCTCAACAGCAATGTTTTCATCAGGATGGTCCCCTTGTGTAAAACATCGTACAAGCTCAAATCCCATATCTTGAGCGACTTTTTCTACTGAATTTATTGACGCATAACTTCTCCCATCCACTGTGTCTTTATAGGCTATTCCAAGTTTCTGAAAACCGATGATGTCATAAAATATAGCCACTTCTCTTTCATGCCGAAATGGATTAACTCGAGCATGAATATGATCATAGCCAGAATCTTCAACACTTTTGATAATCTTCGATTCAATTGGATTACTGGTTGAAATAATCATTGTCGGAGTGCTATGCTTATCATTAGCAAGATCTTGACCTGCACGAGTACCCGCTGCTATCATAAAGTCAATATCTTGCTTCTGATTTAATCGCTCGATAATGTCTGCCGCCATCTTTTGCCGAAGTTCGTTATCCCAATTTGCCGTGTAATGGGCATCTTCGACAAATTCAAGATACTCACTTTTGGCATTGGCTGACAGCCATTTCCAGAGCTCTTTGGTTTGTATCCCTTCCTGCTCGGGAATTTCCACTGTCTCTAACCAGCCCAAATTCATCAGACCTCGTATCGTTGCCATTAAAACCCGTTGATAATCTTGATATTCCCCTCCTTCATAATATCCTATACGCCATTTCTCTCCATTATGGGTTATAGGATCAGTGCTAAAATTCCCTTTATCTTGTGCAAAACCAGGGGATGAGACTATAAAAGTGAATACAACCAGAAAAATACTTAACTTTTTTAACATTTTCATCATTACTGCCTCCTAAATTTGAGAAAGACCGAATATATACATTCAGGCAAAATATTTGGTAGAATAGTCACACACACACACTAATTTTTCATTGCCTTTCTGTCAACTTAATGTAGTAATTTCATTTCTCAAGGTCAAGTATTTTTTCTGGAATTTTGCTCATGCCCTGTATTTTTATAATGTTGCACGACTATGTTATTTTTTGATCCTAAAAGTGCCAGAAGATTTGTCATGTTTTGACAGACCCTACACCAGTGGTGGAAATCGCTATACAATCTGAAAGGCAGCATTGACGATTCACCTATTTTGGAGGGATTCTCCGCCAAAATAGGTTTTCTCCATAGCACATAAGATGGATATATGTCTATTTAAGATTCAAGCAGATGAGTTCAAACTTGTTCGAGCCTTTTTTCTGTATTACACCTGTCTTGGTATCTTTGTGATTATCAATCTTACTGTCGGAACCTCCCTCTTTTTAACACATGTCACACAGGAAAAAGTCACGATCCTCTTTGCCTGTGTGTACGTTGGGACAGCAGTGGCTACTGCCTGTCTAACATGGATATACGAGAAGCTCATTTATCATCTATCAAGACTTGCTTTACTCATGAATTTGAAACTGGTTTTGTTACTCCCTCTAGTCATTTTTCGTTTCCTGCTTTTGTTTTCCAACAGCCTTGCAAAGGGTAATTGGCTCTATCTGGGATTGATTATCTGGCTAAAGATGGCGAGTTTACTTTCTGTAATGTTATTTTTTTCGTTGGCTGGTGATTATTTTACCGTTCATGATGCAAAACGATTATACAGGTACATTGTCAGTGGATTTGCAATGGGGATTATGATTGCAGGAGGCTGTACCGGTCCTCTTGTATCTCTCATTGGGACAGCAAATATGCTCTATCTTTCTATGGGGCTGCTTGTCGCAGGAATGGGTTTTTCACTGTACATCTCTAAAATAGGAGTTCCTCTTCACCACTCAGCATTCTCGAAAGAGTTTGAAAAAAACAGGATTTCCACGCTGCGTATGATCATATCGCGTCCTTATATCCAATTAATATTCCTTGCTGTATTTATTGGATTGATTTGTTTTGTCATCGTTGACTATCAAATGAAGATAGCAGCACAACGGGTTTATCTGGATAGTGTAAAGTTGGCGGTATTCTTTGGGAAATTTTATCTGTATGTTGGAATTACTACTCTCGTGTTTCAATTACTTGCAACAGAATTTCTTCTTCTAAAGTTTGGTGTGTTCAACTGTTTGATGCTTCTGCCTTTTCTGTATATTATCATGACTATATTCTTTTATTCTACTGGGTATGGTTTATTGAGCGATTATACATTACCTCTCATTACGCTCACCAATTTTTTTCGGATTATCCTTTCGGACTCTCTTGATCTACCTACTCGTGAGCTGTTATTCCTCCCGTTGCCACACGCTATTCGACTGAGGGCACAGGCTATCATGGGGGGAGTGATTGTCCCTATCGGACAGGGAGTTGGCGGACTGTTAGTCCTTTATCTTGCAAATTTCGAAATTCAATTATATCGATATTCCTTGATCGTGCTGTTTCTCTCCTTTGTATGGATATGTATTCTTTTTCTGGAACGAATCAATTATCGAAAGACTCTCTTGAAAACATTGAAAAAGAATCAGCTTGGGATGGCAGAATTGAAAGAGGTCATTGAAGGTACTGACATAGAAATTGTTTTAAAAAATATGCTCAGGCATCCTGATGAGCAGCTCGTCAGTTTTGCGCTTGATCTCTTCCGATACCGGTCTATCGA
>CAYVTJ010000075.1:0-4443 GCA_964454475.1 Microcaldota archaeon
AGAACTGAGGTGAAAGCGAACCTACACGAGAAGAGAAAATATTAAGCGCTTACATGAATTTGAAACAGTTTATATTTGTTTTTTTAATCCTGAAAGTATTTGCTCTGGATTGATCAGTGTAATTGCTTTTTTCGATTTATCAACCGGTACATCCCTTGTTTTTTTCGTGGATTTGGCAGTTTGACTTCAAGACCGGTTAAGTCATTGGAAAAGAATCCATTCCTTTTTTCCATTGCATAAGACAACAATCCTGCAAAGACATTTCTGCTTCTCAATGTGTCCGGATCTTTACCTAGCGAAGGGGGATTATCAAAAGCAGCCTCCAATTCTCTGATGAATTGGTTGACCTCTCCAACTGAATCGCATCCATCGAGAATATTTCGCAGGTATTCATTTGCCATCCAGTGCCAGCGTTTGTTCGGGGAAGCTATTGCCTGAATTAGTGTGTTCACTCCTCGCAAATCCCTGATTGTGCCAAACGCAGTTATCATCCTTTCTTTTCCTTTATCATCAGACTTATCCCAGGCATCAATGAGTGCTGGCATGGCTGATCTGTCTCCAATCTTTCCAAGGCAATAGATCACCTTGTTCCTCCATCGTTCGGTTTTGATCGCCTCAATCAATATTGGCAGCGCGGGCTTGCCTATTTTTTCTAAAACATCAAGTATTCGTAGTTCCAAATGGATTTTTACGGTATCCTCATTATTATAGAGGGTTTTTACAAGATCTTCAAATGCCGACTCACCGATTTTAACAATAACATCTCACACTTTTATCTGTATTTCAATTTCGGGACTTTCCATTGCCTTGATTAGTGCGGGAACACAAGGCCTGCCAATATCTGCAAGTCTGGATTCTGCATTTTTCTTCTCAAAAAAATCGCCATTCTCAATTTTTTCAATTAACTCTGGAATCTCATCCATTTCGAGCCCTCCTTCCAGGTCTGGTTACAGCCTGATACATTCCATTTCCACGCTTTGGAGGTTTTGGCAGTCCGTCAAGAACAAGATTTTCCCTAAATATGGAATTCTTTTTTTCCATTGCCCTTGAGATTATTTTGGAGATGCAAGTCTCCGCACATGATTGATCCTGTTTTTCATGCACCCCCTTCCTATCCATTCCCTGTTCAGCATCTTTAATGAAATCATTTACCGAATCAACTGAACTGCGTTTCTCAAGAATTAGATTAAGAAATCTCTCAGAGATCCAAAATAATTCGGTGTCTCCTTCATTCAATTTATCAATAAAAGGCAAAATTGATGCTGTCCCAATATCTACAAGAGCCCTGGAAGCAAACCATCGAATCTCATGAGGTCCATCTTCAGTCAATATACTGATTAAAGGATCAACCGCTCTGGCATCTCTGATTTCACCAAGTGATTTAATTGCCAAAATTCGCAAATCAGAATCCCCACTCTCCAAATCTTCAATAAGCTTATCCATCTTATCCATTGAAATTCCACCCATTACATGAGCTATAATCATTTTTTCTTCTCAATTTCATATATTAGAACATTTTATTACTTATATAATCACAAACAATTATAAATAAGGTTCTTCCTAATAATGAACCCTGTAATGATGTCCTGCTTTTGGACTTCGTAAGTCAGGGGTAAAAATATGTGGTTTTTCCAGTATTTGACCCTTTGATTTGGAGCCATTTATCTCGGAGAATGAAAGCTCCGCGATAGTTTTAAAAATAGCAGGCATCAATATATCGAAACACTCTAATTTGTTGAAGGCATTCGCATTGGCGATATGGAAACATGATTGGAGTTAATTTGATGTCTCTCCCTGTATTTCAGGGAAATTCGATGCGTGTGAAATGATGATAAGAAGCAACAATTTGGAAGTACCTGGCAATTCAATTGCCAAGGTAGTGATCCAAAAACATCTTAGCAAAGGTAGTATGCTGAATACAATCCATATAGTGGATGGCTTGGCTGAGGTCCGCAGGGCCACGCGGCAAGCGGCGAAACGTCCTGGGTAGGCGCACGCAGCCTTCGAACCAGGAATCTGGCGGGCACAGTAATGTGCAGTAACCCACTGAAATGAAGCATCTTAGTAGGTGGAGGAAGAGAAATCAATTGAGATCCGGTCAGTAACAGCGAGTGAAATCCGGAGAGACCATGCTGAACTCCAGAGCAGTAATGCTTTGGCGGATGTGGCGGGGAGTATCCTGGAATCGAGCAGAAGTCGGTTGGAATACCGTACCATAGCGAGTAACAGTCTCGTATGCGAAGTTTTCAGGAGCGATCCAATGAAGAGTAGTGTTCCTTTGATAAGGAGCATGAATATGGGTGCATCAACATCCAAGTCTAAACATGCGATCTCAGACCGATAGCGAATTAGTAGCGCGAGCAAAAGCTGAAAAGCACCGGGGCGACCGGTGTGAAAAGACCCTAAAACTATATGGAGACAGTACGGCATGGCACGAAAGGGATTAGGACTGTGGAAGCGACTGCGGGAGACTTCAGTCGCGACATAGTTTAACCGGTGTCATGTCTTCCTTCTCGAAGCAAGAACCAAGGAGTTACGGGAAGTGGCGAGATGAGAGTCGAAGCGAAAGCAAGTGTCCGCAGCCTTAGGGTGAGGGACATCGTGGTAATTCGCGACTAGTCACTTTCTGCAGACCCGAAGCCGTAGTGATCTACTCCTGGACAGGGTGAAGTCAACCTGACGGTTGATGGAGGCCCGCAACTAGTGGTGGTATATTCCCCTTAGGTGATCTGGGAGTAGGGGTGAAAGTCCTGTCGAACACGGCAATAGCGGGTTCCCTTCGAAATGTGTCTTAGCACAGCGTCCCTTGAGAATGATACAGAGGTAGAGCACCGATTAGGTGGAGCGGCCCCGAAAGGGGTCACCACCTCCTCAAACTCCGAATGCTGTATCTTCTAAGACGGGGGCAGTCGGGATTGCGGAGTAAGTCTGTAGTCCATTTCGGGAATGACCGTACGTGAGGTTAAGGGCCCTAAATGCTGGTTAAGTGTTAATCGTGAAGGAATCTCCACTCGAAGACAACCGGGAGGTAGGCTTAGAAGCAGCCACCCTCCAAACAACGCGTAATAGCGGACCGGTCAAGAGTGCAGATTCTTAAAATAATCGGGGCTAAACCAGCTTCCGATACCTCACCGGAGCCACAAGCTCTGAGTAGGGGGGCGAACGGGTCGCCTGGAAGCAGGGTGGTGACATCCTGTGGAGCGTCCTGTTATGAATATCTTGGTGTTAGTAGCAGCATATCCGGACAAAAATTCCGGACACCTTATAGAGCAAGGATTCCTCAGCCACGTTCTTCAGCTGAGGGTTAGGCGATCCTAAGGATGATGGTAAATCCTGAAATCCGAAATTAGGGAAACCGGTTAATATTCCGGTCCTATGGAGGTAGGTGCGGCAACGCTAGCCGGTCTCTTACGCTTTTGGATAGGTGAAGCGGTTTCGGCCGTCTGAAGGGAGTAGATCCACGGAGTCTTATTGTGAGGAGAAGTGGATTAAACCCGTAGGGGAAACTTCATTGAATCCAGGGGCCCATGAAAAGTGAGGCCGGATCGATCCTTCATATTCGTACCGAGAACCAGTACAGAAACCTTTTTTGCAAGCAAAAAAGCTTTACCAAAAAAGTTTCGCTGATAGGTGCTCTAGCTGAAAAGGCTAAGGTGTGGCAGGATAACCCAGGTAAGGGAACTCGGCAAATTAGCCCTGTAAGTTTGCAAGAAGGGGTGCCTTCGCATGTGTAATGCGGAGGTCGCAGTGACAAGGGGAGTGCGACTGTTTACCAAAAACACAGGTCATCGCAGAGCCGAAAGGCTGAGTATGATGGCTGACGTCTGCTCACTGCCAGTACCTGAATACCGGTTACAACCGGGGGAAGGGCTGGTAAAGAGCGGGGGTAACTCTGACCCTCTTAAGGTAGCGTAATACCTCGCCGCTTAATTGGCGGCTTGCATGAATGACGTAACGTCGCTCCCGCTGTCCCTACTTGGGACCTGGTGAACTCACTGCCCGGTGAAGATGCCGGGGACTTCCAGAGGGAGACGAAGACTCCATGGAGCTTTACTATAGCCTGATGTTGTGGTATTGGGCCTGCTACATAGAGTAAGTGGGAGCCTTTGATGTCACGTTCTTTGGGACGTGGCTAGGCGCAAGTGTAACACCACTTAGCAGGTCTGATATTGCTTACCTGGAAGGGGACAGCGTCAGGTGGATAGTTTGGCTGGGGCGGTACGCCCTCGAAAAGGAAACAAGGGCGCCCAATGTTCTGCTCAGGCCGGTCAGAAATCGGCTGTAGAGGGTTAAAGACAAATGCAGGGCTGACTGTATTTCTCATAGTATGGAATGCAGAGACGAAAGTCGGGCTTAACGAACCTTGAAATCTCTTTGATGAGGATTCAAGCTGTCAGACAAGCTACCCTGGAGGTAACAGGCTCGTCGCGGGCGAGAGTACAC
>CAYVTJ010000075.1:4543-5827 GCA_964454475.1 Microcaldota archaeon
CCAAGGGTTGGGTTGTTCATCCATCAAAATCCCACATGAGCTGGGTTCAGTACGTCGCGAGACAGTACGGTAGTATCTTCTGGAAGTGTTGCCTCTTGAGAGGAAGGACCCTTGAGTACGAGAGGAACGGGGGTCCGGCGCCTCTGGTCGACCGGTTGTCAAATGGCATTGCCGGGCAGCTACGCGCCAATCGATAAGACCTGAAAGCATCTAAGGTCGAAGCGATTCTTAAAACGAGGAGGCATATACCGCGGATAACAGATCCGTTTGATAGGGTCATGGTGTAAGACGCTAGGTTCGCCGAGCGTTTAAGCCAGTGGCTACTAAAGGTCCGTTTCATACCCTTTGCGTATGTTTAGGATCACTTCCGTTTGTTCTTCTTATCATCATTTCACTCTTATCGGAGCATCATATTTTTTTCTTTTTCTGATTTATTTATAGTGCTTATGCAGAATTATTCTACTATGAAAAATGCAAAGCCAGTCTGGAGACGTTTAAAAAACCTTATTTCAGAATCCGATGTAGTAATAGAAGTTCTTGATTCAAGAGACATAAAAGGAACAAGGATACCTATCGCCGAGAGGATGTCTGGCAGCAACAGACTACTCATGGTACTCAACAAGATTGATCTTCTTGAAGGTGATATAAAAGAAAAGCTTCCAGGAGGCTCTGTCAAGATTAGTGCCAAGATGGCAACCTCTGATGATAAAAGAATGTTGAAAAGAGCAATACTTACAAAAGCCAAAGACAAAGAATTGCCAGTAAATGTTCTTTTCATTGGGTATCCAAATGTTGGAAAGAGCACATTGATCAATATGTTAGCTGGAAGAAAAGTCGCAAAGGTATCTTCAATTGCAGGAACAACAAAAGATGTTCAATGGGTAAAGATTTCTGATGAGATCCGTGCAACTGATTTTAGAGGAATTTTTCCATCAAGACAGTCAAAAGAAGACCTTGTTAGAAAAGGAGCAATCAATACTGATGGAACCGAAATAGAACATGCATATGTTATTGGAAAGTCATTGCTTAGTCGTCCTGATCTTCTTGCATGGCTGGAGAAAGAGCTTGATGTTGATTTCTCTGAAGCTGAGAATAGTGAAGACATATTAAAGACAATTGCAGAGAGAAGGCAGATGTACATAAAAGGTGGAGAATTAAATCTCAATGAAGCTGCAAAAGCCCTTCTTAGGAAGTTAAGAAATGCCCCTGAACTTTAGGTGTGGGAGTGTAAGGGAGTGTAACGTTTTTTGCTGAAACTCGGACATTCGCAATAGCAAATGCCAC
>CAYVTJ010000076.1:0-5786 GCA_964454475.1 Microcaldota archaeon
CAGGTATAGCATACCTGCTTTTTAGGAGTTTCAGCAAAATTAATTACAGTCTCCTGTAGATCCCCAGTTCCCTATCAATCCTTATCATTGGATTTTGTATCTTTTTTCCCTGATGAATTTTTAACCCTTCTTGCCTCTTCTTTAAGATTCTCTCTTTCGTTTGCCTTCTCCTTTACGGTATCCTTCGCTTTTGACGTCTTTTCTCTGGCCCTTCTGCTGACTTCTTCGAAATCAGGCAGGTCATCCTCTTTCTTATGGAGCTTTTTCAGTAGATTCTTGCTTTCTTTAACCAATTTGTTTAGCCTTTCCTTCGATCCTTTTATGCTTGAATCTATGTCTTCTTCGGTCTCAAGAGTCGTGGTCAGCTCTGAATCATATGCTTCAGTCATGTCATCTAGTTCTTTCAGATATCTTCTCATGTATGCTGCTTCTGCTGCTTCACGTACTGATGCAAGTTCCTCCTCACTTTGGGATACGTATCTTTCTATATCAATAATTTTCCCTTCATAATCAGAGAGGTATTCAAGCACCCATTGTTCCGTCTTTTCGATATCATCAAGATTGGTTTCCAGGCTATCCAAATTCCCTTCTCTTTTGGCAATTTCCTCTCCAATAGATTCCGAGATGTCTGAGACCTTCTGTTTCATTTCCGTGGCTTCCCCGAGCTCCGAGAGCATCCCCTTCATTCTGGAATTCAATTCTTCTATCTGTGAAGCTGTTTTCTCTACTGAAACTTTGAGTTCGGATATTGTCTCATCTGCTGAAGAACTCATCCCTTCCAATTGATCGATCTTCATCTTTTGATCGTGGATGATTTCCCTTCCATGTTGAATCTCCTGCCTTACATTATCTTTGGAGTTGTTTAATTTTGAGAGATAATCATTAACCTGAGTGTTTGTCCTGGAGAGAGCATGCCTGCTTTCTTCACCAAGATTATTTATCTGATTCTGGAGCTTTTCAAGTTCATCCACCTTATCGGGAAGCTCAAGCACGTTCTTCTTCATCTCAGTTACTTTTGCTTGCCTTTTCAAAACATGTTCAGTCAAGGTGGCAAGATCGCTTTCCATCCGTCCCTCGAGGGACGAGAGTTTATCCTGGTAAAGCTCTTCTTTTTCCCTGGAGAGTTTTGCTATTTTTGCTTTTTCATCTTTGATTCTGGTCATATACGCATCTATCAGTTCCTTCATACTATCCGAGTTTCCCGTCAATTTGAGAGGTTTGCCCAGCATAGTACCGTCATTTTCCTGGGAATAGGCGAAATCCTCATTGATCTCATGGACAGTGTCTACCGGTGCATCTCCAGTAGCAGAACTTACCTCTTCATTTTTTTCTACCGCTTCTGCCATATGCCCCTCATCAACATCTTTATCCAGATTACCCAGAATGTTCTGTTTAAGTTCTGAAGCCGCAGTATTCTCTGACACTCTCTTCTTTTTGGACAAATACTCGTCAAGAAGGCTTTCAGGATCAGGGTTCTCTTCTGATGCCTCGATTGTTGGTGAATTCCCAGGCTCATCTTCCATGATAAGATTTTCTGTTTTTGGTTCATCAGATTCGTCATCAGGATAAGAGAGGGATTCATCCTCTCCAATATCTTCGTTGGATTCAGAGGGATGATCCTCATTTTTCTCTTCAGTATGCCTTTCTTCGGGGATATATTCATCCTGTTGTTTATAGGGCTTCCAATCGCTCTCACTTATTTCATCCTCTTGCCCTGATTCGATCCCTGGATTATCTGTTACGTGTTCATCGTCATAGAGATTTTCGTAATAATCTTCCTTGCCTATCTCTTCACCAGGCAGCTCTTCCCGTTCTTCATCAGAAACAGAACCGCCTGCCCAGACCAGGTAGGTCCCGGTTATACCGTATTCTATGTTTATGTAACCTTCATCTTCAAGGACACGTACCCATTTTTCGATATTCGTTTTTTCTATATCCGAGAGTCTTTCCAGTTCACTCAGTTTCATCTTGCCTTTACCGGATATGATCCTTATGAGTTGGTCCACATCAGTACTTATTAGCGACTCGTCTACAATAATATCATCTTCTGACAAAATACTCACCCCATCTATTATACATAAGGCAGGATAGTTTTATAAATATAGACCACAGAGCTAGATAAAATTACACAAATTAACCGAGGAATATCTCTAAAACAAGAATCAAAAATGAAAGAAAAATCTATGATAGTGAGCCTCCGCTCTTGGTTTTTGGCTTGGATTTTACTATCTTCACATTTGCAGGTGTCAGAAGAATCATATCTGTGGAAAGCAAAGCTATATCGCCATTGCTCTTATCTGCACTTGTTTTGAGCTTTGATATTATTCCTTTGAGCCTTTTAGGCTGCTTTGAGAGCGGCGTAACATTCAGTATTATCACGTTTTGACTTGAGAGCTCTTTAAGGGCAAGATCAGCATCCCCTTCATTGCGAAGATCAACCCTCTTCACATAGAAATCTGCCGGAGGATTAACTACATCACCTTCCGATTCCATAACTTCTTCAAGATCCGGTACCTCTGCTTCCTCTGTCTTTTCTCCTCCTAATATATTGTCAAAGAATCCCATCAGATCACCATTAGATAAATCCGAAAATAAAGTATTGCGTTTGTGTTTTAAATACTTTGGGACTTCCAATCTTATAGTTGTCATTTCTGGTAGGATGATGCTATTATCAAAGCTCCAATCCGTTTTTTTTGAAAAACTGCCCTAGAATTTTTTCGGAAAACGTCGTACCTTATTTGGAAGACACCTCTTCATTTTTAAATATTTCTTCCATTTTTTATCTGGAAAAACAGAAAAGGTGAATTTTATCATGATTGATATAGTGATAGCATCATTTGTAGCCGGGCTCATCGCTCTTGTATATGCAGGTTATCTTGCATACAGGGTGGTTAAATCCCCTAAAGGCGATGCAAAGATGCAGGAGATATCCAAGGCCATAGAAGAAGGGGCAAATGCTTTTCTGATGAGGCAGTATAAGACACTGCTTCCCATAGTGGCGCTTCTTCTCGTGGTCATTGCATTATTAGTGGGGATGAATACTGCAATCGCTTTCCTGGTTGGCGTGGTTTCTTCCGCTTTGGCAGGGTATGTAGGTATGCAGGTGTCTGTAAGAGGCAACGTCAGGGTTGCAGAAGCAGCGAAAAAGGGCCTTGATGATGCATTATCTGTGGCTTTCAAAGGAGGTGCGGTGACAGGTATGGCCCTGGTCGGCCTTGGTCTCTTGGGACTAAGCGTATTATATAGTGTGTTCTCTGGAAATGTCGTGCCTCTTATCGGATATGGATTCGGTGCATCTTTAATATCGCTCTTTGCTCGTGTAGGTGGAGGGATTTATACCAAGGCAGCAGATGTAGGAGCCGATCTTGTCGGCAAGGTGGAGGCAGGGATCCCAGAGGATGATCCAAGGAATCCAGCGGTCATAGCGGATAATGTCGGGGATAATGTAGGTGACTGCGCCGGAATGGCTGCAGATGTCTTCGAATCCTTTGTCGTTACCGTGATAGCTGCCATGCTTCTTGGAATTGCAGCCGAGAACCCCGAGATGGTCCGGATACCTCTCGTGATCGCTGCGATCGGCGTTGTCTCAAGCGTGGTCGGCTCTTTTTTCGTGAAAGTCGACAAAGACAGGAAGATTATGAAGGCCCTTTACAAGGCGATAATCGCGAGCGCGCTTATAATGCTTGCAGTTTCATATGCATATCTCTCAGACATAGGGCTGTTTTTGACCGTGGCAATAGGCGTGCTTGTCACTCTTGCGATGTTTTTCATAACAGAATATTATACATCAGCCGATTCTGCTCCTGTGAAAGAGGTTGCGAATGCATCAAGCACAGGAGCAGGGACCAACATCATTACAGGGCTTGCGATCGGGATGCAGTCCACGGCGATTCCTGCCGTGATAATAATAGCGGCCATTGCGATATCGTTCAAGCTGGCAGGTCTTTATGGGATCGCTCTTGCAGCATCTGCTATGCTCTCTCTAAGTGGCATAGTAATAGCAGTGGATTCCTATGGTCCGATCACCGATAATGCAGGAGGTATCGCTGAGATGTCAGGCCTTTCCCCATCCGTCCGGAAGGTGACTGATGCTCTGGATTCTGTTGGAAACACTACCAAGGCGACCACTAAAGGGTTCGCGATTGCAGGAGCAGCCCTTGGTGCACTTGCCCTTTTTGTGGCATTTGCAGAAGATGCAAGCCTTCAGGTGGTGGATCTTCTTGAACCGACTGTCGTAATTGGCCTCTTCTTTGGAGCATTGATGCCCTTCCTGTTCTCCAGTTTGCTTATGACTGCGGTTGGCCGTGCGGCCTTTGAGATCGTCCAGGAGGTCAGGCGTCAGTTCAAAGAGATAGATGGATTGATGGGAGGCACAGCAAAAGCCGATTATGCCAAATGCGTTGATATCAGCACTGCGACTGCTCTCAAGGAGCTTGCCGTTCCTGGTCTGATGGCGGTATTGACACCGCTTATTATTGGTTATCTTTTTGGTCCGATTGCAGTTGCCGGTTTATTGGCAGGTGCGATCGCAACAGGATTCCTTTTGGCGTTATTCATGTGCACAGCGGGCGCAAGCTGGGATAATGCCAAAAAATATATAGAGGATGGGAATCTTGGAGGTAAAGGGTCGGATGCACACAAGGCAGCGGTTGTGGGAGACACAGTCGGTGATCCATTAAAGGATACTGCAGGACCGTCCCTTAACGCACTTATCAAGGTCATAAATACCATAAGCCTTGTGTTTGCAGCGGTTCTTGTTGCACAGAGTGTCAGCATACTCTGATTTTTTTCTTTTTTTCGATAATTATTTAATCCTCATCCACTACCAATGATACCATGACAGGAAGAAAGAGATCACAATCTAAAGACAACAGAAATAAGGGTGTTTCGAAGAATAGCAATAATGAAAGGGTGAAGGGCAAAACCTTTCCAGGTGCGCAAGCGAGACATTTCCCGCTCAATGCAAGCCGGAACGAATCAAACAGGGTACCTCCCGGAAGAGTCCTGGAAATTTTAGAACGCGAACTCAACACCCCCATCTCTGATGATCTCAAAAACCTTATGGATATCAGGATGGATCTCACAGCTGGAAAGAATGGACCCACATTCTCAAGTGATGAAACCATTGGGTCCATGACAGTACTTGCATCCTCTCTTCAGAGGCTTTTATTTTTTCCAACCTGCCTTCCTGATTTTGGAATCTCTCTTGGGGGAGGGAGTTCTGTTTGTTGCACCCTGGTTGATAAAGAAAGGAAAATACTCGTTAATGAAGAGGTTAATATGATCATGACTAACAGACCCTCCTGGAAGTCATTTGAGAATTCCCTGCGTACCGCTCTTGACAAGGCAAAGAAATTGGAGTCAGAGGGCAGGGATTTTGATTTTGTTTTCATGAATCAGGGAAGACAGTCTGTAATATAAGAGGTCTGCCCGCCGCCGTTTTTAGTACAATCCAGGATACCGGGCGGCACTTTTTTGACCTGCTTTTCAGAATCAAGGTTCAGTTTCTGAATGCATGAGTATTACTTTAGGATTGTCACGCAATCTATTGAGCTTTAGCTCATAGCTAGTGACCACATACAAACTATCTTTTAAGGAGTATTAAAGCTTCAGTAGCCAGTGCGCCGCCGCAGGCGGCACGGGACCTTCAAGAAGGGAGGTCACTGAAGCTGAAGGTAATGTCTGGTGTAAACTCTGCAAAAAAATTTATAAAAAGCAAGCATATGCTTGGAATAGTACTTCCGAAGGTAGTTAAATCCTGAGTTTATTTTGTGGTGGTTTCTAGT
>CAYVTJ010000077.1:0-5757 GCA_964454475.1 Microcaldota archaeon
CGAGAGCTCTTTTTGGTGATTTTCTCAAGAAATATGGTCAAATTGACCTGCAAATCCGGGTTTGAGGCCAAACTGTCAAATAGTTTTGAGGCAAAGAATCAGCGTGAGCAGGGTTGAAACTGGCGAGAATAAGATAAAAAGATTATGAAAAAATACCGCAACTAAGTGGATAATCGAAAAAATAGGGCCAAAATCCCTTTATGAATCGTATGCGGTATTTAGGCACTCTTTCTTTCGAACTCGAAAGAAGGTAGCTGGAAGATATCGGAATCCTCTCTCCAATCCTCTGGGTCGGAAGGTCTGATCCTCTCATCAGCCCTTATTCCCTCTTCAAAGAATATTATGCCATCATCTTTTTTGCTTAGTTCACGGGCTTCTCTTATTGTATCCGAGAATTCTTCCCATGAAAAACTCTCTTTTTGGAATACGATAATGCCTTTCCCATCCTTCACATCAACAAATAATCTGGGATTATCTTCAATGGTTAATAGTCCCTGGCCATTTTTTATATCGACTGTAGAAAACAACAAAAATGATTGGATGGATACCATACTGATGTCTCCCCTCCCTATGAACTCCTCGAGAGATTCCGAGGGTTTACGAAATGTGAGTTGTTCGGGAAGCTCTAATAAAGCAATAATATCTTTTTTATTTTCAAGGAATGACTTATTAGAATCCAGAGATGAAACCATGCGATCCAGGGGAATCTTTGTCCTTTCAGAGGCAACCATGTACTTAACCATAGTGAGTGGGTTGACCTCATTACTGGTATTTCGGCGTTCTCTAAATCTCTTATGATTTTTTAACATCTTAATCACCTATCTTTAGATGATATTTATATACACGAGAGAATTTATAAAAAGATGTACCGGGTTGCTTGATATTTTCCCTGGTTTTTGATTGAAAAGAACATTTTATAAACCAGTAATTTCCTGATGAATCTCAGGGGATATTGATCAGCAGAACGCTCCCATGCTGTGAGGATTCTTTCAAAGATAGTTCTTCATATTTTGATAACTAATATATTATTGGAAATTCTCTCAGTCATCATGCAGATCAACCGGTAATCATCCAGCCATATTTCACAATAACATCTTAGGTGCATATCTATATGCAAAATCCCTGCAATTTTTTCCAACGGTAATATTGAATATTCCATATTCTATATACTTATTTTCAGCCTGGGAGTTATTCGATTCAAGGGCTATATGCATCTCGAAAGAATCGTACTGGGATGGGAAGATCAGGAAAAACAAGCTTCAAGCACAGCACATTTTCTATAACAACGACCTACAGTAGTGATAAGGTGAAAAAGCCGTTTTCATATCAACAACATCTTCAAAGCATGAATCCGAACATCCCACTTTCGCAGAGCAATTGGCATATCTCTGGCCTAATCGATCTGGTTGTCGAGATCAGGACAGCAATGGTCAGGCTAAGAATCCCTTAAAAGAGGAGAATATGCGGGCAGAGCATGATGAACGCGTTCTTATCACTACGTTCACAAATAGGGTAAGAATTTAGTTTTTGCCCGCACTCATATGCTTCATCGTCTGATATGGGTATTCTTATCAGCAGTCGTCTCCAGAAAACCAAGGCTCCTGCAGTCGACAATTGTGATTCTACGGGAAAATTTTAAATTGATACCAAATAGGATGTCAGAGCTCCGCATCATTTCTGCATGAGAAGGAATGTTCGGAAGAGGTCAGGAACAGATTAGATACCTCTGGCGTAGTTGATTATAAAAATTTGAGGCATTATGTATATGGCATCCTGAAACAGAATAATCATCTGTTCTGTCCTGTCATTGGTGGTACTCAATGGAAATCGATAAGAATGAGCTGCGAAAGCGGTTCTCAAGAGACTGGGAAAAACATTACAAGGTACAGAGCCTCATTGACAGGGGATTCACAAGAAAGAGATGCTCGGCATGCGGAAAGATGTTCTGGAGCATTGAAGACCGAGAATATTGCGGAGACTCCTCATGCATAGGATACCAGTTCATAGGCTCCTCCCCTGTCAGGAAAAAACTCGATTATATCAAGACCTGGAAGACTATTGAAGACTATTTCGAAAATAACGGTCATGGTGTTGTCAAGCCATATCCAACCGTGGCACGGTGGAGGGATGACCTTTATTTTACAATAGCGAGCATCAGCGATTTCCAGCCATATGTGGTGAACGGGGAACTTGATCCTCCCCATAATCCCCTGATTGTTCCGCAGCCATGTATCCGTTTCCCGGATATAAGCAATGTGGGAGTGACAGGACGCCATTACACTAATTTCGTTATGTTTGGACAGCATGCCTTCAATAATGACAAAACAGGCCCCTTCTACTGGAAAGACGAGGCAATAACCCATGACCTGAATTACCTGAAAAAGCTCGGAATCCCGGAGGATGAGATAATATTCCAGGAGGATGTCTGGATTGGTGGTGGTAACTTCGGCCCATGCATTGAATACTTTGTAAGAGGGCTGGAACTAGGGAACTGTGTCTTCATGCAGTACGAACAGACACCTCAAGGACCAAGAGAACTGAAGACCAAGGTAATCGATATGGGTGCAGGCCTTGAGCGCCTCTCCTGGATAACCTCGGGAGACCTTACAAGTTATGAATCAACATTCGGTCCGGTAATCGACAGGATGAAAAGGAGGGCGGGAGTGAGAATACCTCAAGATCTTTTCAAAAGATACGCCAGAATATCCGGCGGGCTTGACGAGGATGAGGTCGAAGACCTCAACGCCGAGAAGGAAAAAATCGCAAAGAGGCTGGGCATAAGCCAAAGAGAGCTCTTTGAGACCTTGGAGCCTCTCCATGCTCTCTATGCCTCCGCAGATCATCTCAAGACGCTTCTATTTTCAGTCACCGATGGCATGCTTCCCAGTAATTCGGGGGGCGGATATAACATTAGGATGATCCTCAGAAGGGTATTCGGATTTGCGGAGCGTTATTCCTATGAATTGGATTACTCCGGGGTAGTGGAGGACCATGCCAGACATGTATCCTATATGTTTCCACATCTGAAAGAAGGGGTTGGCACCACCTGCGAGGTCATCGAAGAGGAAAAAAAGAAATATCTCGCAACGAAAGAGAAAGCCAGATCGATCGTAGCAAACCTGATAAAGAAAGCAGGTTCATCATCTGAAGAGCCTCCCAACAAAGAACGATTCAACACTGGTGAGATTGGACCTGGCACACTTCTCAAACTATATAAAAGCCATGGCATCCCTCCCGAATACGTATCGGCCATAGCGAAAGAAAGCGGGATCATCACAAGATTCCCGGGGAATTTCTACAGTATGATAAAGGAGGAAGAACCTGCCGCGCCAAAAGAAGAACCGACAAAGAAAGTACTCGCATCCGACCTGATTGAGTATCCCAAAACAGAGACACTTTATTATTCAAGAAGAAAAGAGTTCGAAGCAAGGGTGCTGGGAATCGTCTATGACAAGTATCTGGTTCTGGATCGAACAGGTTTCTATCCTGAAGGGGGTGGCCAGATATCGGATACCGGAACACTGGATGGAATAACCGTCAGATTCGTTACGAAGATGGCTGGCGTGGTCCTCCATGAGGTCGAGAATCCCCGGAGGTTCAGGATTCATGATGCAGTCCATGGAATCATCGATATCAAAAGGAGAATGACGATATCACGGAACCACACCGCCACCCATCTGCTTAATGCGGCTGCAAGAAAGGTGCTTGGCAACCACATCTGGCAAGCCGGCGCTTACAAGGATGATAAGAAAGGGCATCTTGACATTACCCATTTTAAAAGGCTCACCAATGATCAAATCTCCGAACTAGAGAGAACTGTCAATGGATTCATCATGAACAACTACCTTGTCCAGACCGAGGTCCTTCCCAGGAACGTCGCTGAAGAGAAATATGGTTTCCGCCTCTATCAGGGCGGGGCAGTGCCTGGTGCAGAGATAAGAGTTGTCACGGTAGGTGACATTGATAGCCAGGCCTGCGGAGGGACTCATCAGATGATAGAAGAAACCGGAAAAATCGGTTGTTTCAAGATTGTGAAAAGGGAGAGCGTCCAGGATGGAGTGGAAAGAATCGTATTCAAAACAGGATATCCTGCTATATCCCACATTCAGGAACAGGAACGGATAATCCGGGATGCTTCTTACATTCTCAGCGTATCAGACCATGAACTTGTCAAGACTGTCGGGCGCTTCTTCAGGGAATGGAAAGACCAAAAGAAAACTATAGAATCACTCTCCAGCCGACTTATCAGCGATGAAGCAGAGAGAATCATCTCATCCTCCGGAGAAAAACCAGTGGTAAATGTTATCGACATTCCCCAAAAGATGCTTCAGAATCTCGGGATTGCCATATCCAAAAGCAAGAGTGCCGCTGCCTGCATCATGAATAAACAGGGAAATATCGTCTGTGCTTGCGGATTCGAATCAGAATATGATGCCAAAGAACTGCTGAAGAAAGCAGTGGATAAACTCGGCGGCAGTGGGGGAGGCGGCAAACGCATCGCCCATGGCAGGGTAAAAAAACCAGGCCTATTCGAGATCTGATCTATTACTGGCCAGAAGCCTGGGATTATCCAGGAATCCAAACCTGTCAGGATCCACTAAGAATTCAGAGAGCAGGTCTTTTGATTCGAAACCGAACCTGCTGTTTATCTCTCCTGAAGTTACCCTATGCATATCCCTTACAAAATAATTGGGATTCTGAGACAGTTCTCTTCCTTCAAGATAATAGAATGCAGCACCATGATTAGTTCGGAATTCGTCGTATGATGATTGGAAGCTTGACGATACAAGATTGGAAAGGACAAGGACCTCCCCACTATGGTTGATTGTAACATGGCCAAAGTTGGGCGGGATGAGAAGGACGTCTCCTTTTGATGCGCTGACGAAATATACGTCTATGCTTCCGGTGTTGTTCTTTTTCTGAAGTATGAAAGCCGCCTTACCGTAGAGGACTTGATAGACTTCCGGGTATGACATTCCATTCATAGCCTCGGGATGATAGTGGCCATAAGTCTTATTGTATTCTCCTTCAATCACCCTATAGGGAATTACTGTGATATCGAACCTCAGGGAATTCTTCTTGACAACATCCCGGAACATATAATACATATCAGGATTTCCGAGGGCCGCGGTCTCAGGCTCCCGCATTAGGACATCTTCCATATCAGACATTTTCCTGGATGTCGGCTCGCGTGCTTTTCCGTCCACAAAAAGCTTAGCATCATCCAATTCTATAAGGATGGGTTCAGAGTACAGGGATATCTTCATCTTCAACAACTCTTTTGTGTTTTTTGAACTCTTCTAATCTTTCGGCAGGCTTTTTCACTAAAAGATTCTGCCGGCTGAATTTATCAAGAAGCATGCGCAGGAATATTATGAAATCCTTTCGCTCTATTCCAAGCTCATCATATTCCCTTTCGATCCTGTCCAACAATCTGACAGAACCGACAAAAAGGGATGCATCTATGCTTTTATGTCCATTGGTGGTCATGAGGTGATTGTATAATAAGGTTTTTGTCATTCGAAGTTCCACATTGAGTTTCCTCGTCCTGGGATCTGATCGACCTGCTTCAGGTTCCATAGATATCAGCATCTGTGCGAGTGATTTCCAGTCCTCGCGAGAAAACAGATGACTGAGGCTCTCCCCATCCTCACGCATGGGCAGAGATTCTCACCAATATATTATAATTGTTTTTTATTTGGTGTAAGCGCTTAATATTTTCTCTTCTCGTGTAGGTTCGCTTTCACCTCAGTTCTC
>CAYVTJ010000078.1:0-5720 GCA_964454475.1 Microcaldota archaeon
GTTCATCACTGATTGAGCAAACGTAATCTTCATTTTAAACTGGCGAGGTTAGGTAGAGAGTATGGTAATATGTAGGGAACAATCCTAATAATCTTGAGCAGATCGAAGAAGGCGAAGCTCTTTCCGGAAGACTGAATAGACGGCAAAGCCAGCGATATTGATGGCGAATGGCCAAGAGGACAAGGGATACCAGAGGGTATCAGCTTTTCCAGATTATTTCCTCAACGCTTTTCTTTCTATTCGTACTTCTTGCCATTGTAAACAGCAGATCACTGAGACGATTCAGATAGGAGAGAGTCGTCTCTGCCACAACACCTGAACGAGATAGGTGGCTTACCCTTCTCTCGCATCTTCTGCATACCGTCCTGGAGTAATGAAGAAAAGCAGCAGTCTTGCAACCTCCTGGAATAATAAAATTAGCCAATTCGGGTAGATCATCTTGGAAAATATCGATTTCTCCCTCGAGAGCCTGAATGTGACTCCAGGTTATCTTGTGAGTCTCTTCTTCCATTGAGATTTCCGCCCCCAGGATGAAAAGCTCTTTCTGCACTCTTTTCAGGATATCTTTGGTTTTCTTCTCCCTGCTGGAGGATATGACCAAGCCCAACAGGGCATTCAGTTCATCGATCTGGCCCTGTGCCTCTATCCTGTCATCATCCTTTTTTACCTTTTCTCCTGAAAGGGTTACGGTCTCGCCCGAATCCCCGAAGCGCGTATATATTGCCATGAACACCCTCAGATGAGCTTTTCCCCATCATTCTCCAAATGTATGCAGCCTACTGGACAGGATTTTGCAGCTTCCATATTACAGCCTTCATCCGCCTCTTCCTTGACGAAATTTGCCCCTTCTTCTTCAGAAGCTTTAAGATGGGATTTCCCATCACTACTCATCTCCCAATGATCAGGGCAGATTGCGACGCATGCGCCGCACCCTATGCATGTTTCCTTATCATGTATGATTTTAACCGTCATGCCTTCACCAAAGGCTTCTCTTTCTCAAAATTTATAATTTGTTCGGCATGGTAAAGCGGGCGGGATTGGAAGTTCCGGGGACGAAAATCTTTCTGGATGGGCAGAAATACTTTAATTTTCAGAATAAGGTGTGAAAAAAACAATAAAATATTATAAAAACATTTCTGTAACACAAAAACAAGGGAATGATATGCGTATCATAATATTTCTTCTAATTATCGGGACTTTGGTGCACGGCATTGGCATTGACAGGGCATGGGATCATCAATCATGGTCTGGAGACAATGATGATATCTTTGATATGGCTGGAATAGAAGTATGGCTCAATCTCAACAACTTCCAAAGATCCCTGGAACAGCAGGAATTGGAATCTATGGATGATTATGATATTTCTAAGCAGAAAGTGAATGAGAAACTTGTTTCAGCAATAGAATATCGCAACAGAGCGGCAGAGAATAAGGAGATGTGCTGGGACTATATGGAAAGCAATGGTACGAAAAAAATCGAACTGGATGACGAAGTTGTAGCATTGATATTGCTTGGAGGTACATCGGCTATTGCAATCGACGCTGGAGTAATAGTGGGCACCGGAGGTGTGGGAACTGGGGTAGCAGTGGGCACCGCAGGTATGGCAGCAGCAGGTATCGTGGCGATTTCAGTATTAAAGTGCAAGGCATGCATTGACTATCCCGTCAACTGGAAACATTCTATGGATGACTCTTTGGATGCCCTTGAAATCAGCATAACGGAAGGGGAGATAGCGGCTTTTGATGCACAGGAAGCATACAAGGAAGCGGAAAGAAGAGGCCTCTGTCTTGATGATTACAAAGGACCTGGCAAGACCATCTGTAAAAGAGGAGAATCCGCATTCAAGACGGCCGAGGCTAATGGGACTGAACTGGAATTCGGAAGTCTGGGATATTCGATAAAAACCACGGAGGAAGTAGAGGATGAACTGTTCAACCCGCCTCCTGATATGAGCAACTACTCTTCCGCGATGGGAGCCATCTGGAGTCCCAAGGGAGCGATCAAAACATATGAATCGCTTCAAATGGGACTTGAAGAAGGGATGTCCAGTGCTGAAGGAGAATATGATGCATTGAAGACCAAAGCCAACACAAAAAGAGATACGGCCCAAACTGAGATTTCCAAACTGGAATCAAAACATCTGTTCAAGATTGACAAGGGAATCTCATCTGATAGCACGGGAGATCTCAGGGTGGGATCGATAAAAGAAAGATATTATACACTGAAAAATGAATTTCAGGATGCAAAAGAAGCACACGAGATCGCAATAAACCATGCGTCTGGAGAGGATCACTATCTAGCGAAAGGGATCGGAGAGACGGAAATGGTGGTGGATGATTTCGATTCGATAAAAACCGAATCCATACTGCTCCTTGAAAATGCAGATGCTGTGGTTGAGTCTAAGAGAGAGGATGCTTATCACCTGATACAATCTCTTTCCGAAGAAGCAGATAAAGGCGCACAATCCACAGTATTCATGGACGCTCTTGCTTCTCTAGAGGCCGGCTATGAGAATTGTGAAGGGAAAAGCACCCTCGGCGACCGATTCGTATGCTACTCCAATGTAGAAGCGGATGCTCAAAATTTGAATCATGACAACACCCTTGATTATTCCAATCAAACTGAGACCCAGAATCTGATTCTCGATATAGAAGAAATGCTTGGTGAAGCAAAGAACGACGGCATACATGTAACAGGGGAAGAAGCAGAATTTTCACTGCTCAAAACGCAGAAGGACCTGACCTCCAGAACAGAGTATTTCAGGAATATAAAGGAGAGAATCATCGCGAGTGCGGAGGATATGTATGGGCATCTGGAAGAGGAAAAGACAGAACTCGAAAGGATGATAGAACTCGCAGGACCAATAGCGAACGATCTCAAGACAGACATGGATAACGCTGAGGCGGGAATCACATTCAATCCTGATGGTACAATCGATTACGGGAATTCCATTGGAAAATTGAAGTCACTTGAGATAGAATATGATCGAATCAGGAAGATGCTTGAATTGCATAAGAAGGACATAATCGCAGGAAGCATGGAAGGTGATGTGCTAATGATGACTGATGAGGTAAGATTGGATGAGCCTTCCAGCATCTTTCTTGACATTCATATGAAGAACGGACATGAATTCTCAACCGAGAATGCGGATGTCAGCATGGCCCTTCCGGTATCTCTCGATATCTTCTATTCAGACATAACAGAAGGATCGGAAAGAGTGCTTAGTGTCAATACCGAGGACAACACACTGAACATGAATCTCGACACTGTTGATCCTTTCGAGAATTTTCACATCAGAATAGAAAAAGAGAAGATGATCGCTCATACCCTGGAGAGCAAAAAAACAGTAACCGGACTGGGAGATGGAAGCGCCAGAATCGATGAAGAGATAGCTTTCGATCTCGATATGGGGGTGGATTCGTTTGAGGCCCCTGATGGTGTAGAGGATGCTCTTGTAGATGGAAAATGGCCACCTGGATATCTTTCCAGGGGGGAACATACCTTGGAATATACCCGGCTTGTATATGATGCATATACTGAAAGGAAAGAGAACATCAGGGCATATGAGATGGGCCTTGAGACCGAGGTTAGCTATGATATAGTCATCAATCCTGCAATGGACATCGATAAGACAATGGTCTATCTGGAAAGCATGAATGATTCTCGGATAACCGGGATGAATGTCCATGCTGTCACTGGAGAGAAGATAACGAACAAAAAGCAGATATCGGCATCTTCATATGCTGCAGAGATCCATGATCTCCAGGAAGGGATCGAAACCAGAATTAGATTCACATATAAGCTGAAGGACTTGGAGGACTACGTGGATGATCAGTTGGATTTTCTGGAAAGAGGAGATCATAGTCCTGATACCAAGGATATTATTGACAATGCAGAGATTCACGCCGGAGCTGGTGAATATACAAAAGCATTGGAAAAGATAGAGGAAGCAAAAGATGTCATAGACAAGGAAAAGAAAGAAGTGAAGAAGGAAAAAAGCAAATATGATGATATAAAACTCGAGATGGAAGAGGAAGTCGGACAAATAGACGGTGCTCTCAAGACTGCTTCCGAACTCGAACTGGATACTCCCCTCATAGCCAAGTTGAATGCGCGCAAGGACGAGCTCTTATTGAGGATCAATGAATCCAATGAGACGAATCCTTCCGAAGCACTCCAATCGGTCGATGATGTGGATCTCAATTGGATGCGGAAAGAACTCCGCTCCAAACACAAGAGCATGTATTCCGAATACAATGACCTCAGGGAGAAATTTGCTAAAGCAGGAAACAGCACTACACCTGATGGATTTATCGAATTCGAGAATGAACTGAACCGTCTCGGGGCAGGGATGCGCCCTGAATACGCGGTATTGGCAGAGCATTATCTTGAGGAAATAAAGACGGATGTAGAAAATGCGGAGGAAGAGATAGAATCCGAACTCTCCTCTGCCCGGAATCGCCTGAACGGATTGAAGAGAAAACTGGAATCTACTTCTTCGGACTATTCTGCTCTCAGAAAATCTGCCGATGATACCGCATTCACGGCTTTCTTCGATGACTATGATTCCCGTTCTTCAGATCTCGCTGATGATATTGACGACTTGATATCCAGGAAACGCCCTCCCGAATTGATCAACCATGAACTTTCCAGACTTGAAGCCATGGAAGAAGAGATGGGAGGGACCATAGGACTCATGGAAAAGAAAGCTGAGGACAAGTACGGACTCATACGGGATTTGCTCTCCACCAAGAAAGACCTGGGCGACGAAAAACGCAGAAACGTGGAGAAAGGATTGGCGAATATGAAAAACATGCTAGATAGCGGGGCTTATGTCGATGCCATAAAGCTGGGAGATGTGCTGGTCGAACATATGGGGAAGAAAAAGGAGGAGGATCACAGCCTTCTCATACTAGGAGTAACTGCCATAGTCGTACTCGCTACCATAGTAATCTATGTAATGCAACACAAGGAAGAGCTTGGTCTTGAGAATAAAGGGAATGAAAAGCGGAAGCTCCCCCGCAAGGATGAGGAAGAGCAATGATTCCATGGGGGAATCACTCTCTTGCTTTCAGGTAATTCTCTCCTACCACATCCCAATTGATCAGATTGAACATATTGTCGACAAATTCGGGCCGCCTATTTTGATATCTCAGATAATAAGCATGCTCCCATACATCTATAACAAGGAGAGGCGTTTTATTCAGGTTAAGAGGGGTGTCGTGATCAGAGGTGCTGAAAACCTCCAATCCTTTTTCAGAAAGGGCCAACCATGCCCACCCTGAAGCGAAATGTGTTTTGGCAGTCGAACCCAGTTCCTGCTTGAGATTATTGAAATCCCCGAATGCAGATACGATGGCATCGGCAAGCTCTCCTGATGGCTCGTCAGAGCCTCCGGGCCTCATACAGTTCCAATAAAGATTATGATTGATAGTTCCCCCTCCATTATTCTTTACAGAATTCCTGATATCTTCTGGCACCTTGCTGAGATCTTTCAAGAGAGCCTCAATGCTTTGCCCGAAAAGTCCTGGGTGTTTCCCGAGAGATGCATTGAGCTTGTTTACATAGCCTGCATGGTGTTTGGTGTAATGTATCTCAACCGTCCGCTCATCCATGTATGGTTCAAGGGCATCATAACCGTATGGCAATTTCATCAATTCATGCATTTCTTCACCAACGCAGATAAGAAGCGAAAAATAAAAAAGTCTGCTCCATTCCCG
>CAYVTJ010000079.1:0-5705 GCA_964454475.1 Microcaldota archaeon
CCACTGGGTCTTATCTAGCAATTAACGATTAAAAAAAGATCTATCCGTTGTATCAATTTAAAATTTTCCCGTAGAATCATAGTTGTCGACTGCAGGAGCCTTGGTTTTCTGGAAACTACTGCAAGAATGCATCTCAGACGATGAAGCATATGAGTGCGGGCAAAAACTAAATTCTTACTATCCGTTCAGAATCATGAGCACAACCCCCACCACCATGAGCACAGCGCCTGTTAACCTCTTCTCCATTGCTTTTTCATGGAGGAACAGCCCTCCGATCATCACAGAGAAGAGTATGCTGAGACGCTGAACAGAGAGCACATAGGATACCAGCTGCATGCCCCAGGCAGTGTATGTCATAGTGGCAGCGAAGAAAACAGAGGTTACTGTGAATAATATTGTTCTCTTTTTCCATTTCCCTATCATGGAGAGGCTTTCTCTTCCCGATTTCCTGACCAAGGCAAGGATCAGGAAGATCGCACCTGCCAGGGTGTAATTCGAGGCTGCTGTCAAAAATACGTCCGAGCTGGTGATGGCCAGTTTGTTGAAGCCTGCCATCATGCTGAAGAAGAAGCTGGCCAGTAGCATGTATATTATGCCTCTGTTGGTTGTCATTTCGTGAATCGGCGAAAGAATATCATGCCTTTCATTGAGATTCAATATGTATGATCCCGCACATATGAGGAGGACACCATATACCCCTTCAAGGGAAGGGTATTCTCCCAGGATGAAGGGGGATGTTACCAGAAGAAACAAAGGGGTGAATGCCACCATGGGTATGGCCAGAGAAAGATCCGTGATTTGAAGTGCTCTGGTGAAGAACAATGTCGCTACGACATTTGAGAATGCCGCGGCCATCAGGAATGCAGGAAATCCTGAGGCGGCTTCAGGCATTCCTGTCATCCATGATACTCCAAAAAAAAGCACTCCGACGAGGGTGAATATTGATGCGATAACAGACATGCGATCAATTTTAGTGATTAGTTCTTTTACCTCTGCGAAATAGATCGTCATGAAGACCGCGGCACATACAGATAGCACCAACCATAGCATAATAGCGTTACAAAGGCAGTCTTTTTAAAGACAATACTTTCTATTTTTTAGTGATTATGTGCATACCAGAAACATTTTAAAATACAATCGATATAATTATCGATTATGAAATCATTGTCCAGAGCCAGATGGCCCAAATGGATCAAAGAGAGACTGGAAGGAAGAAAGAATGTAGAAGTGAAAGAGAAGGCAGGAAGGTATTATCTCTACGAATATCAGAATGTCTGGGACAAGGAAAAGAAAAGATCAAAAAAGAAGACATATTATATGGGAACCCTTAGGATGGAGTCTGGCAACGCCCCGATGGTAGATCATGGAAATGTGTTCCTTCTTTACAAGACCATCGAAGATAAGATCCCTTTCTTGAAAAAGGCATTTCCTGATTCCTGGAAACATTTGGTGGCATTCTCCATGTATCGTCTGATCAATCCATTGTCCATCAAGAGGGTTCCTTCCTGGTTTGAAAGGACAAGCCTTTCAAAACTGCTTGCAATGGACAAGACATCCTCGAAAACGATCAGAAGGGCTCTTGAGGAGATCGGAAGCAAACCAGATGCCCAGAAAAAGTTTATGAAAGATTGCATTACAGGTGATGATTATCTGCTTTATGATGGGAGCGTCGTATTTTCCATATCAAAGTACAGCCGTCTATTGGAGACTGGCCAGTACAGGAACTTCTCATTTCTTCCCCGTTCCAATGTGGCGTTGCTTTTTTCCAAGAAAGACAATATGCCTGTCTATTTCAAAGCCTTCTTTGGATCCATACATGAGGCAGACACCATACCTGAGATCGCCGGGGATATCGGAGAAAAGAATATTTTCTTCATTGCAGACAGAGTATACCACAAGACCAATATTTATGATAAGCTTCATCAGAACAAAATCAGATTCGGCATGGCGCTTCCAAGGGATGATCCAAGGATCGAATATAACAGGAGCCTTAGTGGAATCATGAAATACAATGAGAGAATGATGAAATATGCCAAATATTCCGTAAAAGGGAATGATGATTATTATATATATCATTATGAGGATCAGCTCCTGAAATATGAAGAGACTACCGAGTATCTCAAGTTCAAGAAAGCGGGGAGGATCGCATCATTCAAGAAGAAATGGGCAGGGAAGATCGCAATACTCTCGAATGCGAAGATGGATCCCGAGGAGATTTATCTCTACTGGAAGAAAAGGCATGAAGTTGAGAAGGCTTTCCGTGTTCTCCAGATCGCTCTTGAGATGGATACCTCCAACATCACTAACAAGGAAACATTCGCAGGCTACCTTTTTGCTTCATTCATTTCCCTGTATATGCATTACACTGTGATGAACATCATCAAGAGGAATGGGCTTTGGGATAAGATTACAGTCGAGGACGTCCTCTTTGAGATGTCAAAAGTGATGCTTACTGGCGATGATTTCAAGCCATTGGAAATCCCCAAAAGCACCATGAAGATGATCAATTCACTTGGACTGGGCGAGATGATGAGAAGAAATCCGAAAAAGTTTCAGGTCTGATTGGCAAGGGATACGAAGCGGGTAACGAATCTATCTGCGACTCTTTTGTTTATCTCATAGAGGCTGTCTATGTGCATAAGGGCCGTAGTGGGGTCATTAGTACACAGCGACAATATGAACATGGCCTTTTCTATCCTTGGATCATTGAAATCCCTTAGGTTCTTCAGAATTTCATAGCCTTTCTCATACCTCCTTATTTCATAGTATGAACAGGCAAGAAAGACACCCAAAGCTATTATATCTTCTCGCGATTCTGCCAGGTTGAATGCTTTGTGAGCTTCTTTCAACGCTACTTGGTGTTCTTCTACTTTATGGTATGATTTTGCAAGAAGGTAGTGGGATATCAGTGCTTTGGGGTGCTGCTCAATAAATTCTTCCGAGAGCTCCACAGCCATATCATACTGTCTATTCTCGATATAGAGAAGTATCTGTTTCACAAATGAGCTTTCCTGTTCGAATATCACAATGGATACACTCGCATAAACCTTTAATTCTTTCTTCTTCTCATCACCACCATGTTTGAAAAGTTAAGAAGAGCCCCGGAGAGAAGTCCGAGGGAAGTCCTCGGAGAGTATGGAGAACGCTTTGGCATGAGATATGATGAAGATCTTCTGCCAGGGATTTTTGACAATCCGGATATTTCAGAGGGCACCAAAGCAGAGGTTATGGAAGGCCTGAGATTACGTCTATAGACGTATGTAAAAATGTGGAAGAACGAACCTTTAAATATTTGCTGTTTTATTTTCGTATTGTAAATCCAGACAAATCTCTGCAGATTTGTCTTTATGCCAGGTAAGCATATGGTAAAAATCAGGAGACATTCGCCTGCAAGGACTTTTGATAAGAAGTCCCCGGCAGAAATGAGAAATCCGCCAGAGAGGTCTCCCAAGAAGGCTTATATCTGGAGAAGCTGGAAAGCTCCGTCCAGAGGCACATTCTTCTATGGGAGGGGGGCAAGCAGGTTGAAATGCACCATGGGAAAGCATGGCAGATGGGTCAGAGGAATGAAGCATAATTTCTATCTCAAGAGAAAGAAGCTGACTCCTCTCTTCAGCGGTTACATATCAAGAAACAAGGCCTTAATCTCCAAAGGCCTGATGAAAGCGCATAATATGGTCAGGGACATGAAATTTCCTGAGAAAAAACTGACCGATAGCAAGCCTGTTGGGTTTGCTGACAAGCCCAGGACGTCTGTCCAGAGGATTCCTCCCAAAAAAGAGGGAGCAATGCCTAAACCCGGATTTGGGATAAAGGCCCCGCTTTCTGATGCGATCTTGGAAGTCCGCTCCTTTATTGGGAAGAATTCCCCTTTCAGCGTGAAACTTGCTCCAGGAAACGCTCCAGATCGCATACCAAAGGCCAGTTTCCGGGGAGTTACAACAAAACATCCAGTCATCTTCAATCCTAAATCTTCCAGGACTATGGTCAAAAGGGTGTCTTTGCATAATGCTTCATCTGCGAATTATAGTATCCCTAAAAAAGCGACTCAAAAAATCAGCAGAACCATCACGGAAGTGGGGGTCGCGTTCAAGAGCGCGCCTGATAGCAAAAGGAAATCCGGACTTCCCCCAAATTATCAGAAGGCCCCTTCCAAAGCCGGAATTCGTTTCCCTAAACTCAATACCCTTTCGGTTAAACCTGGCAGTCCTCCTAAAAGGACCCTTTCGGTTAAACCTGGCAGTCCTCCTAAAAGGACCCTTTCGGTTAAACAGGGTATCTCCCCTGAAACCAGGACCTTTTCGAAGAGGACGTCCCCTGGAAAGTCTTTTGAAGGGCGCGTTCCAACCAGGATACCAGAAGCACCGTCCAGGCAGGAGAGATTTTCCGAAGCCACACCGCTATACCATCTCCTTGCAAGAATACGCAAGAAACTGCCCGGCCTTAAGGTGACGACCGGATCTGCTGATCCTCTTTCGCCCAGATAAGGCTTTAAATAATGGCAGAGATATTTTCCCATGCTTGAGGTTATTTTCATAGGTACATCTGCAAGCATCCCTACCACAGAGAGGGGGATGCCCGCAGTTGCATTGAAATATAAAAGCGATCTGATGCTTTGGGATTGCGGGGAGGGAACCCAGAGGCAGCTCATGCGCTACCATGTTGGCTATGGTTCCATATCACAGGTTTATATTACTCATTCCCATCTTGACCATTATCTTGGAATCTTTGGATTGATGGAAACGAAAAGGCTCTCCTCCCCTTGTCCCAGACATCTGCATCTCTATTCATCGGATTTGTTCATGGAGCAGGAGGGAAGATATCCGTTCGCAGATTTCTCAAGGATTAAAGAAGGCCTGCTCCATAATGGAAGGGGATACTCCGTAAATGCATTTCCTGTGAAGCACTGCACTGGATCATACGGGTTGGTGTTCCGGGAGAGTGATAGCAGGAAATTCTATGAAGAAAAAGCCCATTCCCTTGGATTGAAGGGAAGGATGTTCAGGGAGATACAAGAAAGGGGAAGCATATCTGTTGGTGGGAAAAAGGTGGAACTGGATGATGTTACCTGGATACGTCCCGGAAGGAAAGTGGTTTATACAGGGGATTCTGCCCCCTGCCGTTCCACTATAGAAGCTGCGAAAGATGCCGATTTGCTGATTCACGAGGCGACATTTGATTCTTCCAAGGAAGAGGAGGCGAAGGCGCGCAACCATTCCACTGCAGTGGATGCCGCGAAAATAGCAAAGGATGCCGGTGTAAAGAGGCTGATCCTGACGCACATAAGCCCCAGGTATTCGGAAGCATCCCAGCTAACAAAGGAGGCGTCAGAGATATTCAGGAACACTGAAATGGCTTATGACGGGATGAGGGCGCTGGTGCCTTTTGAGATATGAAGATTACGTTTGTTTGCGTAATGGTATTACGGTGATCGTCCCCCATTTGATGGAAATTTATAAACGATAGTTTAGGTTCTTCCAAATACTTTATAAATGTTACGTCAGAGAGGGAAAGAGAATGCGTGATAGGGTTTTCCATATTGCGCATCCGAAGTATTCTTCGGGAAGTTTGGGCCGTATATATGCCATTCGTTTTTGGCATAAGGAAAAACCGCCGTTAATCATTTTTTGCGGCCCTTCTAAGGCGGTTAAAAAGGTGAAAAAACATGAAAGTGAACCTAAGAAAAATAGGGGCGGTTGTTGCAG
>CAYVTJ010000080.1:0-5523 GCA_964454475.1 Microcaldota archaeon
GAGAACTGAGGTGAAAGCGAACCTACACGAGAAGAGAAAATATTAAGCGCTTACAGTGAACTATAATAACATTTATTAGGTTGGGATTATGGCTTCCAGTTTTAAAGCCGCTTCTACTGGAACATTTCCACATCGGTTGCTTCTGCCAATTATTGATATGGCCCTTTTGTGCATGTTCATGTCTGCCATGTTCCCGCGGGTCTGATTTTCGAGAGATTTATAATTTGTGCTCTGGATAATTTATTTTATGAAATGCAATGCTCTTGTTCTGACAGGATATGGCATAAACTGCGAAGAAGAGAGCAAATATGCCATAGAAAAGAGCGGTGGTTCGGCCGACATCATGCATGTCAACCGAGTGATGGAAAATCCTGGTGTTCTCGAGGACTATAATCTGCTTTTCTTCCCTGGTGGGTTCTCATTCGGAGATGATCTTGGCTCAGGTAAGGTCATGGCCAACATGATAAAGACAAGACTCAAGGACAAGCTGATTGAGTTCAAAGAGGGAGAAAAATTAATCCTCGGAGTATGCAATGGATTTCAGGTCCTGGTCAAGATGGGGTTGCTTCCAATCCCTGATTTCGAACAGCGGGTGACCATAATAGAGAACGATTCTGGGCATTTCGAAGACAGATGGGTTTTCCTGAAGGTAAACAAAAGATCACCATGCATATTTACATCAGGTATGGAATACACCCTCCTTCCAGTGAGACATGGAGAGGGGAAGTTCGTTACCAAGGACGACGAAACCCTTAATAGAATCGTGGATGATGATCTCATGGTCATGCAATATGTAGATAAAAGGGGCGAATTGGCAGGATATCCTGCAAATCCGAATGGTTCTATCCTAAACATCGCGGGAATCTGCGACAGGACAGGATATATCTTCGGTCTTATGCCGCACCCTGAAGCCTTTAATTCTGTGGAGAACTGTCCTTACTGGACCCTTGGGACGATAAAAGAAGCATACGGTTTGAAAATATTCAAAAATGCAGTGGCCTACTTGGAAGAGCGATTCTAAAAATTATAAAAAAGAAAGAGTCACTAGCCCTTCCTGCAAAGGCTCGTCTTCACGATATAAACAAAACCGAACAGGACAAGCAGAAGAGGCCATGCCTTTGTCCATTCCAGCACCGGAATCATACCGAAATTAATGGGCACTGCTAATGCTCCAAGAGCGATAAGCAGGTACCCTGGAAGATGGGCATGCTCATCATGACAATCCCCCCCACACGCGCATCTCTTCAGTGAATGGGGCGCCTTCGGAGAGGGGGGCACCGTCGGTGGTTTGGGAATCTTAGGTCCAGAAGAGCTCTTCTTTGATTGGGATGGCTTGGATCTTCCAGCTGATTTTGATGAAGCTTTTGATGTTGCCTTTTTCTTACTTCCAGTTTTCTTGGTCGCCATTATGAATCACCTAATAAATAGATTTTCTTTAGAAAAATTTAAAAATAAGCCATATATATTGTGGTTCCGAATAGAAAATAAAAGATTAGTGGGATAACCACAAGAACGATCGATATGAAAAAAAGAGTATGGGCAAGGTCAAGAAGCGTCTGTACAGAAAAGACGGTTATCGACTTTCCAGCTTCTATTTTCGAAAAGAACCGCTTGAAGAAGCCCATCATGATCATGATCGGAACCACCACCGTTACCGGGATGATAAGCACAAGTAGTGGGCTGTGATCCAGGTAATACATCAATTTTTCCATAGTACTTCCACTATACAATATATAGAAAGAGAACAATCCTGCGATGAACACGATAATGTCAAGCACCCTTCCGCCCGGGGGATACAGACCTTCAGTATATTCCTCATCGATTATTTTTATCGTCCTTGGGAATTCCCATTGGATGAAAGTAATCACGAAAAGAGCCGCCAGTATGTCGAATGTCTCAGGAGTGAAAATCTTCGGAAGGATGTTCGAACTTTCCAACATGCATTTATAATCAAGGGAAAACCCTTAAAATACAGGTCAAAGGTAAGAATAAGACGTGCGATCGCCGAAACCAATTTAAGCATTCGTCTAAATAAACTAATTAGAGATTAACGAAAAAACCTGAATTTTATACAATGATCTGACAATGGTGAAACGATTGGACAAGGTGAAAATGGAGATCGCAGGGGAGATTTCCCTCTCTGAGGATCCAGGATCCACCATGCGAAAATGGCGGGAGATATTCAAAGTCAGCCAAGTGGAATTAGCAAAGAATTTGGAAATTACTGTCTCGACTATAAGTGACTACGAGGGGAACAGAAGGAAATCGCCAGGAGCAGGCATAATAAGAAGATTCGTCAACTGTTTATTCGATATAGATCGCAAGAGGGGTGGCGAGATATCAGCGAAACTGGCTGAACGGGAAAAACCAGTCTCTGAATTCTTCGAGGTTCATGAATTTGCAAGAAGTATTCCGGTACGGGATTTTGTGAGTATAATAAAGGGAACTGTCCTAACCAATGAAGATGCCCTTGACAGTAAGAAAATATACGGCTACACTTTGATCGATAGCATCAAGGTAATCCTTGAGATGCCTTTCTCGTATTTCCAGAACCTCTATGGAAATGTCAACGAGAGAGCTTTCATATTTACAGGCGTAAGTAGTGGACGCTCTCCTTTCGTTGTTGTAAGAGTATCCCCTTCGAAACCGTCCATCATAGTCCTGCACAGCTTATCCCCAAAGAAAGTGGATAAACTCGCGATTAAGATATCGGAAAAAGAAAGGATACCTATGATCGTGACCAATCTCGGGATCGAAGAGATAAAAGAGGCTCTAAATCGAATCTAAATCCATTTCTTAATCCTGAAATAAGCAAGCATACAGATGGATATAAAGAACATTACACCGAGAACAGCGAAATAACCCATGGGATGCCCAATCTCAGGCATATAATCGAAGTTCATCCCATAGATACCGGTTATGAAAGTAAGCGGTATGAATATCGTCCCTATTATCGTCAGGACTTTCATTATCTCATTCATGCGATTGCTTGTGCTGGATAAGTAGATATCAAGCATGCCAGATACAATCTCTCTAAGGTTCTCAATAGCATCCATCACTCTTACTGTATGGTCATAGACATCCCTGAAATATATGGCAGTATCCTCGCTGACGAGAGGTTGGATATTCCTACTTTCGCGTTCAAGACCAAGGATTACATCTCTCAGGGGCCAAACCGAACGGCGAAGGGCCAACATCTCGTTCTTTAATTTCCTGATCCTATCAAGTATGCCTTCTCTCGGAGAATCTATCAGCTTTTCCTCCATAACATTGATCCGCTCTCCAACTACCTCAAGGACGAAAAAATATTCATCGATTACCGCGTCGATAAGAGCATATGCCAGGAAATCAGCTTTTGAGCGCCTTATCTTTCCCTTATTTCTGCGAATGGAATCAAAGACCCTTCTAAAGACAGGACCGGTCCATTCCCTTATTGTTATTACATAATTCTTACCAAGTATCAGACTCAGCTGATCGCTGGCAAGAGTCTTTCTCTCCCTAGATAATATCCTGATGACAAGATAGAGATAACGATCATAATCCTCGAGTTTAGGACGCTGCCTTGTCGTCAGAATATCCTCTATGACAAGAGGGTGAAGGTCGAAGCATTTGCAGATTTCGGATATGGCATTGGAATCCTTCAGACCGATGATGTCTATCCAGGTGACTCTACCTCCTTCCATCAAACCGGAACACTCGATAGGATTGGAAATTTCTTTCTCTTCAAAATCTTTTTCATCGTATGTAATCACCTTGATCTGTGTCTCTGATTTCTGATCATCTTCATGTATCTGAAGCGGTATCCTTTTCTCCACATCATCCATGTTCGTCAAAACACGCTTAAGATTTAAAATATAGATAGAGAATCAGTAATATGCCAGAGAATCCTAAATATATAGTGATAGCAGGATCAATAATGTCCGGTCTAGGGAAAGGAATTGTATCTGCCTCCATAGCAAAACTCCTTCAAGCAAGAGGCTATAATGTAATACCTGTAAAATTCGATGGTTACCTTAATGTTGATTGCGGAACCATGAATCCCTTCCGGCATGGTGAGGTATTTGTCCTTGACGATGGGACTGAAGTCGATATGGATTTTGGTACCTACGAACGGTTCTTGGGGATATCCCTGGATGAAAGCTCGAGCATAACTGGCGGAAAACTCTTTAAGACGATCATTGAGAAAGAAAGAAGAGGGGACTATCTGGGGAGGGATGTCCAATTCATACCCCACCTCACTGACGAGGTGAAAAAAAGGCTCCGCGAGTTGGGGGAGCGTGCGGGCCAGGCCATAGTGCTGATAGAAGTAGGCGGGACTGTGGGTGATCTTGAGAATGGCTATTTCCTTGAAGCGATAAGACAGCTTCAGTTCGAAGATGATAATATGATGCTCATACAATTGAGCTATGTTCCTAGCCTCTCCAGAGGAGAGCAAAAAACGAAACCCACTCAACATGCGACAAGATTGTTGCAGAGCATCGGACTTCATCCCGGGATGATCATATGCAGGGAACAGGAGAAGCTGACCAAACAGGCAAAAAGGAAGATAAGTATATATTGCAATGTCCACGAAAGTGCTGTGATCGATGATCCATTGGTCAATACTGTCTATGAACTTCCTCTGGTCCTTGAAAAGCAAGAGGTCTATAAACAAATTGCGAAAAGGCTTGACCTGGAGGACCGACCAGCAAAACTTGAAAGGTGGAGGAGGTTGACCAAAAAGATTATCGAACCTGGTGAAAAGAAGGTCAACATAGCCATAGTCGGAAAATATACTGCTGTGAAGGATGCATATGTCAGTGTCCATGAATCATTGGTCCATGCGGCTGCAGCAAATAATTGCAGCATAGATGTGTGCTGGGTAGAGTCCACAGATATCGAGACTGAATCTGATGCATCAGGGCTTCTTTGCGGATATGATGGCATAATTGTGCCTGGTGGCTATGGAGTCCGGGGGATAGAAGGCAAGATAATGGCCATAAAATATGCTCGGGAGAATGACATCGCATTCTTAGGGCTTTGTCTTGGGATGCAGCTCATGGTAGTCGAATATGCGAGGAATGTCTGCAAGATGGAAGGAGCATCATCGACAGAGTTCAACCGTAAGACCAGGTATCCTGTTGTAGCATTACTAAAAGACCAGGAACGGATTGAGAATCTGGGGGGGACTAATCGTCTTGGTTCGTACGAATGTAGGCTGAAAAAAGAGACAAAGGCGTATCAGGCATATGGAACGGATGTGATCCATGAGAGGCATCGGCACAGATATGAAGTGAACCCTGAGTACAGATACGAGCTTGAGAGGTGTGGATTGATAATATCAGGAGAGCATCCATCAGGGATAGCAGAGATAGCAGAATGGAAAGATGGTTTTGGTATTGGAACCCAGCCGCATATAGAGTTGAAAAGCCGGCTTGAGGCTCCGGCTCCGCTTTTTGTCTCGTTCGTAGAAGCAATGAAAAAGAAGAAATAGTAAGCGATTAAAAAACTACCGATAAAGGCATAAATTTTCTGATTGTAATT
>CAYVTJ010000081.1:0-5518 GCA_964454475.1 Microcaldota archaeon
CTGGGAAAAGAGGTCTATTTGGTTATCCTGGGGGATTAATTTTGACGCAAAGCCCGTCTGACCATCAGCTTTATCAATTAATGCTGTGCTACCTATTGTGAAGGTTACGTTCTGTTTTTTCACGTTCATCACTGATTGAGCAAACGTAATCTTCATTTTAAACTGGCGAGGTTAGGTTTTTATTTTTTTGTTGTCCGAATATCGACCGGGCGAGTGGCATTTGCAATTGCGAATGTCCTGGTTTCAGCAAAAATGCCACACTCCCGAAATTGGAAAAATTGAGCTTGTTTCGAAAAAATGGGGTTAATCAAAGTCCTCAATCAGATTAAAGTCCGGCTAAGTCCTTTAACTTGTCCGCCATATCTGTTTTTTCCCAGGTGAATCCGGGTTCTTCACGTCCAAAGTGCCCGTAACAAGCTGTTTCTTTATATTTCGGTTGCAATAGATCAAGTTTTCTAATAATATCTTCTGGTTTAAAGGAGAAATTCTTACTGACAAGCTCTTCAATCTGTTCAACAGGTATTTTTGCAGTTCCATTTGTATCGATGAATATGGAAAGTGGTTTGGCTACGCCTATTACATAAGAAATCTGGACTTCGCATCTATCTGCCAATCCCGCGGCCACTATATTCTTGGCAACGTACCTGGCCATATAAGATCCTGATCGATCCACTTTGGATGGATCCTTTCCTGAGAAGGCACCGCCTCCATGATGTGCAGCTCCGCCATAAGAATCTATGATGTTCTTTCTTCCAGTACATCCGGTATCGGCTATTGGTCCTCCAAGAACAAACTTGCCGGTTCCATTGACATGAACGATGGAATTCTCATCGAAAAGCTCACCACAAACAGGTTTGATAACGGTTTCAATGACATCCTCTTTGATCCTATCCAGTCCAATATTGTCATCATGCTGACACGCTATAACGACGGTGTGTACTCTGTAGGGCTTGCAGTTCTTATATTCGATAGTCGCCTGTGTTTTTCCATCGGGTCTTAAGTAAGACAAAGTATCGTTTTTCCTGACCCTTGCAAGTCTTCTTGCGAGCTTATGAGACATCGCAATGGGCATAGGCATCAATTCAGGTGTTTCTTTTGTGGCAAAACCAAACATTATTCCTTGATCACCTGCCCCTTGCTCTTTTTCTCCTTCACTATCTACCCCTTGGGCTATATCTGGTGATTGTTCTTGTATGGATGCAATAATCCCGCAGGTTCGATAATCAAAAAGATACTCCGGTTTAGTATATCCAATATCTTTTATAACATTTCGAACAAGCTTCTGGAATTCAACATATCCTTTGGTCGTGATCTCGCCCATAACGGCTACAAGACCTGCAGTGGTGGCAGTTTCTGCAGCAACTCTTGCTCTCTTATCCTGTCTTAAAAGTTCGTCAAGTATACCGTCGGAAATTTGATCACATATCTTATCCGGGTGACCCTCTGTTACAGATTCAGAAGTAAAGAGATAATTTTTCGAAGACATAATCTATCCCATTTCGACTTGTTCAGTTTTTTTTAAATGAAAGACTGTCAATAATATTCAAATAAGAATAATCCTACAGATAATCTTTGTTTTGATTAAATTGAATTAAATTGATATAAGAATTTAGTTTTTGCCCGCACTCATATGCTTCATCGTCTAATATGGATATCCTTATCAGCAGTCATCTCCAGAAAACCAAGGCTCCTGCAGTCGACAACTGTGATTCTACGGGAAAATTTTAAATTGATACATTGATGGATAGTATTAATAGAGTTCTCCTTTCGTTTAATTCAACATGAGGGTTATTATTTGTCCCAGCTGCCGAAAATCTGTAATGAATCAGGATTATATTCGGTCGAGCCTGACATTTTTAGGAGCTACTGATCCAAGAATAAAATGTACAAAATGCAGCTATCGTGGTCTTCCAATCATTCTGTCGGATGAAGAAAATAGTACAAAAGAAAGTGATTAATAAGAATCTTGTGCATATTGATCTCTTTATCATATGTTTCGTCGTCGTAAAAAACCCACAAATGTTTTAAAATCCAGAGGGTAAATTATACCAGTGATAATTATGGTTGATGACATCATTGAAGTATGCTCAAGATGCGGAAAGGTTCCAAGGAGCATAGATTTTGATCCTGGAACTGGCCAATTCCATTGTTCAAGATGTGGGAATGCAGAACTTAGGATGGTAAATAGTGAGGATTTTGAAGAGATCATCTCAGCTTTGGAAGATAGATTTACAAAAGAAGCAATAAAAGCGAAAAGTGCAGAAGCTGGAATGGAGGAAGAAGAATTCGAAGATGATGAGGATGTTCTTCTCCCAGCAGAGAGAAAGGCACGAATGCGCCAGCCCGAAGTTAGTTACACTGAACGTCCTACAGTAAAAGTCAGAAAAAAACCAACATCCAGTCAAAAACCAGCGACTAAAAGAACATCAAAAACCAGCAAAAAGTCCTCCCCCTCAAGGAAAGGATTATCTGCTTCAGGTAAAACGGCATCTGGCGAATCCTTAAAGAAAACAATCAAGAGCCCGAAAATAGGATCTAAAACTTCCCAAAAAAGTTCAACTTCGAAAAAATCTGAATCAGGCAAATCAAAGTCTTCAACGAAAAAGAAAGAAAACACTAGAACATCAAAAACCAGCAAAAAGTCCTCTTCCTCAAGGAAAGGATTATCTGCTTCCAAAACAAAAGAAAAAAATACCAAGAAATCAGGTAAAAAGTCTTCTAAATCAGTGAAGGCATTAGAGAAGTGATTAATAAAAATGACAGTCACCGTGGAAATATGCGCAAATTGTGGCAAAATCAACAAAGCTAAAGGAAAAGATTTCGCATGCCCAGAGTGCGGGTGTGATGTCTCTGTAGTCATACCACTAGATACTTTCAAAGAAATGGTTCAACAAGGTCTTGCAAAAGAATGAATAGGTTCTAACAATTTTGGCAACACCTTTAAACTCTTCGTTATACGTAACAACAATGGTAATAGGATGGAGGGAAAAAGGATTAAGAAAAAGAAGAGAAAGTATAATCGTTTAAAAAATCTTGTTGCTACTGTTGCCTTTTCCTCTTTGAGCTTATTATCTCCAGGAAAGATTGCACATGCAGAGGATGCACAGTCCGAATCAATAAGAGAAGGAACCACCCCACAAAGGCAAACAGAGAATCCTGGGGATGATGCGCCCCTTGAAACACGATCTGTTTCCAATATAGATATTGGAGCCAGGGTTTTTACCACGGAATCAGGGAGCTCGTCATTTTTCATCGACTTTGATTATGACGATTGGTTAAATCTCCGGGGTGGTATAATGTGGTTTCCTTCAAACGTGACTGAAGAGATGGATTTCTCTCCGTTCGCATCCCTTCAGGTCACTCCTAGATACCAAAGTCCTCAGGGTATAGTACTTGCTTCATATAGTTCTATTAGCAGCTCATATAATCTTAATTCATATCTATTCGGTGCCCAAACATTCGGTATTGGTTATGAGAGAAAATCGGGAGAGTTTGTATCACGAGGTGGAGTTCTTTGGGGTGGTGGAATATCCTATCCAAATTTCGATTATATATTTTCAGACCTGAGACTTGGGGTTTCATTCGAATGGAATGAACAGGTTCTTGTTTACGGTTCTATGGGGTTCTTTTTTGCTGCAGATTCTCCTGCACAAACTGCTTATGTGGGATATTATGAGCCCCGTTTCCAAAATTTAATGGCAGGGCTTGAGGTAAGACATAATTCCTGGGTGTTTGACTTAAATGGAAGTTATGACATCATTAGAAGCGAATTCAACGCTACAGTACAAAGAGAATTGTATTTCGGACAAAGAGTTCATGGTCGTGTCTGGGGGACATTAGGCTTTGGCAAATGGGACGATAGCCTCGTATCTAGACGATGGGAACTTGTAGCTCTTGCTGGGGTGGAACTTTGGGTGCCATCAGAAAGAATCAATTCAACAAATCGGATTGAATTCGAACATGAACATTCGGGAGAAATATCTCAGGCAGACATGGATATCAATAATCCTTTCATAGACCGAACATATCTTGAACCATGGAGTGAAAATGTTGAAAGCGAACTTATGACTTCGAGAAGTATTCGAGATTTTTCAGAACGTTATAATGGAGTGTCTACCGAAAGGCTCCTAGATGTAGCCAGAATTATGACACACCGTGCGAGGTATCTTTATGCACATTCCGCAATGGATGCACTGGTAGGTATGCAATTCTTCGATTCAGAGGTCCAAAGAATAGCAGGGATGGGTTATGATGAAACGTTATCTTATGTTGGAGCCTTCTTAAGATATTATACTGAAAATGGAACGTTAAGAGGTATGCCTGAATATCTTCAACAGGGCCTTGGGATATGCACCATAATACATGACTTTGGTGCGGAATTTTTAAGGCTTAATGGTATCCACGCGATCACCACTTCTGTGAACTCATCAAGTGCACCACATATGATCCTTATTGCGATGATGGATGATCAGACGATGCTCATTGATTACGGTAATGCTTACATCACTGGTCCCAGATCGTTCGATGGGTCGCTCAGATTGTATGGACTATCCAAAGGAGCTCCGGTCTTTTTAACACAGATATTTGAGAGACAATACCTTGGCACCTTTATAACCTCTGAAGGACGGATGGTTATGAACAGCATGCTTTTTGATAATCAAAGAATCCTGGGAGGAGATTTCCTTGGAAGATCGGTAGGGGGGAGATAGGTTTATCGAGGTTTTCCAAATGAAAATAAGCAAGAAAAAAACAATTCAAAAAATCGGAAATGCTTGTAAAAAGATAAGCAGGTTTTTAGGTAAGATCGATGAAAAAATAAACAACCTGCCGAATATGGAGAATGAAAAGAGCTCATTCAATGGAGAGATCGAAGATAGTCAAGATGTGGATTATCTCTTTTTTGTATGTCCAAGTTGTTCTAGTGCGTTATCTCTAAATCTTGAAGAATTTACGTTCAATAATGGATCCGAAGTTATTTTTATCCAAAATCCAGATTCTACATATGATCTTAACATTGTCTGTCCGAAATGCGATTGTTTGATAGGTGCTGATCTGAGAGAATGTACCAATCCTTCGATTTATGAGAAAATCCATGTGATCCCGATAGTCCATTAATTTTTAAATCCGGAAGCTATTCCAGATATAACTCATACTGATTCTGGAAAGGCTTAAACCCCGCATCTTTGTAGAATTTTTCACCCCTTGAATTCTTGGCATCATAAGATACAATTGCGCGATTTACCTTTCTTTTCCTAAACCAGTCAAGGCTTTTATCAAGGAGTTTTGTTCCCCAGCCCATTCCCCGGTATTTCTTATCAATGAAAATTTCAGCAACGTTTCCTTTTTTTGGATTTTGAAGGACAGGCGGATTCTTTTCAATCTTTGCAATTGAATACCCTGCAAGACCCTCCTCATCACAGATAACAAGGAAAAAAGAGTTTCTGCTTTTCATCTCGCTCTTATAACTTGACTTCGCCAGATTAGAATAAAGAAGGTTGTCTGTTTTATCTTTTTGGGT
>CAYVTJ010000082.1:0-5502 GCA_964454475.1 Microcaldota archaeon
CACGTACAGTTCTGTGGGAGACTGAAGGTGAAATTCCTTCGGTCTACCCGACCCATCATTCAACCGTAAGCTGGTCCATTTTCATATACCAGACTATTCCTGAATAACAAAAAGCCCTGTTCATCGATCAAACATACACACAAAATACGAAAATAATCCAAAAGCAAAAAAATGCGGTCGCCGGGGTATCCGGACATATCTTTCGAACCCGGGTCATCAGCTTTCTCCTGTTGAAATAGCGTCTTACAACATTGGGAAGCTGAGATCCTGCCGTTGTCCTGCCCAGGGGCATCTAGACTACGACCGCTTATTATCTGTAGTTGCATATAATTCTTTATAAATTTTGAGGTTCAAGGAAAAACATATGTTTTCACTGGATTCATTAAATGATATATTGCAGGATTTCAATGGTGATGCTTCCGTAATACCGGGGGGTTCGACATTGTTGTTCCTGTTCTTAGTCATTGTTTTGATAATTCTTTTCCATATCATTCTAAGCTTTGTTTTACGGACTTCGAGATATATAGTAGGAAAGACAGAAACCACCTTGGATGACCGTATCGTAAAAGCAATAAATCCTTTCCTGTTTCCGATTTCTATCATAACCGCTGTCTGGGCTTCTATGGAATTTTCTTTCATCACAGGGATATCAATAGGTGGCTTCAGTCCATTTGACTTGTATGTTCTTTTCATGCTTGTTATCATGGGTCTCATGTTCAGTTCTCTTGCTGATATCTTTCTCTTATGGTATGGTCTTGAGATACGCGGCCATAAAAGGAAAACCAGGGAGTCGGAGATCTATCCCTTTGTCAGGAATATTGTTAAATTAGGGGTTCTCCTCCTTTTTCTTGTGTTCGTACTCCAACGACTAGGCTTTGACACCACCGCTATAATAACAGGTCTTGGTATCGGAGGTCTTGCTGTTGCTCTTGCTCTTCAGAAAACCCTCGAGAATTTCTTTGCAGGTATCCATCTACTCATGGATAAGCCGTTTAGGCAATATGATTATATCAAGGTTCAGAACGGAGAGGAAGGAATCGTTACAAAGATTGGTTGGAGGACGACCCGTCTTGAGACTGTTGGAAAGGATGAGATTGTCATTCCTAATTCTAATCTGGCAGGTTCTACACTAATAAATTATTCGTCAAGGAAAGGAAAGACCGGAGTATTGTACGAGCTTTCGGTGGCATATGATGAGGATGCTGAAATCATTGAGAATTTGATAATCAATACTTTGAGAAATGTCCAGAAAAAGGATGAGCATATCGTTCCCAATACAATCTGGGCCAGGCTTGATTCATTTGGAGAGTATGCATTGAATTTCAAATTCGGTTATCTTGTCAATGGATATGTCAATCAATGGGGAGTGCTCAAGAAGGTAAACAAAGAGCTTTTCCTTGCATTGAGAAAAAAAGGAATTGATATGCCCATTCCTGTTAGAAAGATTATCCGGAAAAGCCCTGACCAGGAAACTTAAAAGAAATGATCCATCATTCTTTCCAATTGATGCTAATCAATATGCCTCGTCCCTGGTGCCTGCTTTCTGGAATAATTTCACCATCTTGCTCTTTACGGTCACAGGGATGGGAACTGCCACTTCGGTAAGTTCCACCGTGACCTCATCCTTTGCTTCATCTATTTTGAGGACTTTGGCACGTTCGCCCTTGAAAGGTCCGGATGACATTTCTATAAGATCCCCGACTTCAACCGCGAGCGCAGGTTTCTTGGATGCTGCTATCAGTTTTCCCATCTCATCAATGCTGATGGGTTTCCTGAGGAACCCTTTAACATGCTTAACTTTCTGAATTAGCTTTACAAGAGAATTCTCATCCACAGCCTCGACAAAAAGATATCCTTTTACATTTTCCACATTTACAATGGAATAGATATCTAGCCTTTCAGCCCTTGCCTTTTTTGTTAGAATCTCTGAGAGCATCTTTTCCTGTCCTGAAGTAACACGTATTGTTAATATCAAATCAACACCTCACCCTAACAATCCGAAGATTGCCGAGACAACCAATCCAATAACACCGAAAAGCAACATTCCAAGTCCGGTGACCTTAGCGACTTTCTGGAATTCTCCAGGTGTTGGTTTTCTTGAGATATGGAGAATTCGCATACATCTTATTATCAGTTCCTTGATTTCCAATCAATCACCCTATTATGTCAAGATCCAGGTTTTCAACCTCTGCCTCAGGGCTTGTGAAAGTCTGTTTAGGGAATCGCACGCCCGCGAGTACAACCAATACCCGCATGGAAGATTTTTTTATGTTCTCTTCAACCCTGGCTCCCCAGATTATGTGGGAATCCCTGTTAATCCTGGCAGAAGTCTCGGATACCACATATTCTGCTTCTTTGAGAGTCATGTCTTCTCCACCGATAACGTTTATAAGAGCCCTGCCTGCAGTGCTGATGTCAGCATCAAGGAGAGGGGAATTGAGGGCGGTCTCAACAGCTATTCTTGCCCGGTCCTCTGCCTTGGCATCCAGCGAGGCCTCTCCGAGCCCTATCGTTGCAAATCCAGCTTCACTGAGTATTGTTTTGAGATCAGCAAAGTCCACATTAACCATGCCTGATCTTGTCACGAGCTCTGCTATTCCTTTAACCGAACTGGCAAGCACTTCGTCGCATACTTTGAAAGCGGTATTGAGTGGAAGATCGGGCACCAGATTGAGCAATTTATCGTTTTTTATTACTATTAGAGTGTCAGTATTTTTCTTGAGTTTTTCAAGACCGGAAATCGCATTTTCCATCCGGACTTTTCCCTCTGACAAAAACGGGAGTGTCACGACCGCGACGGTCAGAGCTCCAATCGATTTCGCGACTTCTGCGATGATGGGTGCGCTGCCCGTTCCAGTACCACCACCCAGGCCGCATGTGACGAAAACGAGCGATGAGCCTTCAAGAGCGTTCTTTATATCTTCTACTGATTCTTTTGCCGATTCCTCCCCCACAAGGGGATTGCTCCCTGCACCTCTGCCTCCGCTCCTTTTCTTTCCAAGGATGATCTTTCTGTCTGCTTTCACTTTCAAGAGGTGCCTGGCATCCGTATTCATGGCCATCAGAGTTACGCCTTCACTTCCAATCTCACGCATTCGATCAAGAGTATTTCCACCACTTCCACCTGCACCTACGACATGGATCTTCTGTTCTGTCTGTTCTATGAATCTCAGAATTTCCTCATCATCCTCGGAAGGCGGAGTCATATCCCTTGTCGTTTCATTAACGAACTGCGAGGGCGCTGGTGCATCTGGTCTTGGTATGTTATGGTTCGGAGTTGATACGTTTCCACTCTCATTCAAAAAAATCACCTTGGAATAAGTAAATAAGTAAGAATCTATAGGAAAAGGTATTTATAGCTAATCAAAGCTGGTTCATCGTTTTTTTGAGAATTTGAATACGATAAGCGAAAGATCATCCTTTTTAGGAGCAAGGAGATATCCGCCTCTCTTCTTTTTGCTTCGTCCCATCCGATCTATGATCGTTTCATAGATCTTTTCCAATATCGTCCTTACCGATCCGGAACTGCCCATTATTTTTTGCAGATCTCCCAATCCGGATGCATCCTCTACATTATATTCCGATACTTTTAGTTTCAGATTGTCCTTGACCGCATCAGAGGCTGCTATCAGAATCTCTCCTTCCGAGAGCTTGCCTTCGATCATTTCCATCTCCATTCCTCCTGAAGACCATCCCATCACTGATTTTACTATGTTTCTGAATGCCAGATACCTGAAGATGGTATCATCTTTTCCGACTATCCTGCTTTCACCAAGTTCCAGGTCCAACTTCCCATTCTTGTCGATGCTATATAGTGTGCAATCCCCGACGCTTGCCGCCAGGAAATATCCCTCTGAAGAGACGAAGACTACAAGCGCAGTAGTGAATCCATCTGTTATGGATGCATGCGCTTTCGAAAATGCATCTTTGATCTGCTTCTTATTTACTGTTTTCAGTCCTCCCAGCTCATTAAGAAGCATCCGAGCGGCTTGGGAGGAGGCCATGTCTGCTCCAGCTTCTCCGCTGACACCATCGAACACTCCGAAAAGCACTTTGTGAGGGTCAGCATGGATGAATGCTGAATCCCCGCACACGGTATGTCCTTTTCTCACTCTGCATGCAAGGCTACCCACATCTGATTCCAGTTCTCCCTCTGAACTCAGTATTATGTCCGTTCCTTTTAGTATTTTGGAATTCATTCCAACACCTCCAAGAGCTCTTCAACAGAAGCATCTGTCTTCAATGATGTGCTTGAGAAATGGGTCTTGCTTGCCTTGAATCCTGATGATTCGACAGCAGTTATAAGATCATCCCTTGGGGGTATCGATTTCCTTTTGCATAATCTGCACAAGTTATGGATATTGTAATAATAAGGTGGCATGTCGATTTCTGATTCCAGGGTTTGGAGGAATCTGCCTATTTTCTCTTTATCAGAGTAATGGCGCATATCATTAAGATAAATCATGTTCCTGATGAATCGTTTGTCTCCAATCCTCCCTGTCCATAATTCTCCGGCATACTCCATCGTATTCCCGCAAACCGGGCATTCCTCTTTTGGAAATCGTGAGGAGGAACGATGCCCGCACATTCTGCAAAAATCGACATATCCCATCGAGTTCATGCTTCGGTCCGCCCTTTCCGCCCCTCTTTTGAGTTTGGCGACCGTTTTCAGATAATGTTTATGAGAGAATGAAACCAGGGGTTCTATTCCCATATTAAACTCAGCAGCCGTTTCTGCAATCTTTCTTATAAGAATCCGAAGGCCGTTTTCATGAGTGAATTCATTATTCATAGGTATGGAATGGTAATTCTTCAGACAAGCCTTCCTTTTTCCTCCGCAGAGAACAGCCACATCAGTCGCAGTCACCGAAAGATATGCTTCTTTGAGGGGGTTGAATGCCCGGAAAGAGTCATAGAGATAGGGGGCAGGACTTCCGAAAGGGTCAATCTCGAGGAATTCCGTGACAATATCGAATATGAGCTTTGAGATGTTTCCACAGTATACTCTGGAATTTAGGTCTGCTCTTTTGCTGTTCCCTGAGGCCGCTTTACAAGCGGTTTCTTCCATATCCAAAAATGACAGCTCCCTGACATTGTCATTCTCAAGTGCATATCTTATCCCGCGGATACCGCTTGCGCAGAAAGCATCACACACCCTTATCTTATCATGTATGGCGCCCACTGCAAGAGAGGACATGCTTCTGCAGAATCTCATCCAGGGGTTGTAAAACACGCCAGCAGGTGCTTTGAACCCGATTCCTTCCTCTTTCATGAGAATTAGATGTCAGGCCATGCATAAAAATCTTCATAACTTTGTCGTTCCACCTGACTTCGCCAGATTAGAATAAAGAAGGTTGTCTGTTTTATCTTTTTGCTATAAAATGAAAGTCCTCAAAAAATATCTGAATAATTTGACAGTTTCAGTGATTTATCCAAAAGGATGGTCCAAAATGGAGATTACTGCAAACTATTCTGCTGGGATGAGGGCTCTTTTTGGTGATT
>CAYVTJ010000083.1:0-5431 GCA_964454475.1 Microcaldota archaeon
GAATATAGTTTTATAATTTTTCTATCCCAAACTTGGAGATGAAGCAAAAAAATTAAAGATCACTCATCTTTTTCAGGAGCAACTGAAGCATTCTCAGGAATAGACATCTTCCTCGTAAGCTGATCGAGTTTGACAAGAATTGTCTTTTGCTCCGCACTTTGAACAATTTTTCTCGTCCTTTCTACAGCATCAGGGTTGACAGACATGCTTGTTGTACCGAACTCAACAAGCTTCTCTGCGAATTCGGGATAGACAGAGGGGGCCTGGCCACAGAGCGATGTAGTCACTCCATACTTTTTGCATGTTTCAATGGTCCTTTGCAATGATCTTAGTACTGCTTCATTTCTCTCATCGAAAGCACGTGCCATATGTGCATTGTCCCTATCTATGCCCAATACCAATTGTGTCAGATCGTTCGTGCCTATTGATATGCCATCGATGCCTTCCTCACAGAATTTATCGATGAGCATTACAGTGCTTGGTACCTCCACCATGATCCACAGCTTGAAATCTCTGGTCCTGTAAATCCCAACCTCATGCAGAAATTGTTTTATGGCACGCAGTTCACCGAGTTTTCTTACAAATGGAATCATCAGCCAAAGGTTGGTCAGGTGAAAATCTTCTCTTACCTTTTTGATCGCTTTCAATTCCATCTTGAAAACATCAGGATCATCCACATAGCGGGAAGCCCCTCTGTACCCCATCATTGGATTCTCTTCATGAGGTTCGTACTTCTCTCCGCCCTCCAGATTTCGGTATTCATTACTCTTAAAGTCGGTCGCTCGATATACCACAGGCCTTGGATGGAATGCAGCTGCAAATTTCCTTAAATCACTTGCCAGTTTTTCTACGAATTCGTCTTCTTCACCTTCTTCGAGCATTTTCCTTGGATGTTTCCCCATATCTGCAATCATGAATTCGGCCCTTAACAATCCCACTCCGTCTGCAGGAAGTTGAGATACTTTATTGGCTTGACTGACATCCGCAAGATTCACATAGATTTTGGTTCCTGTGATCGGGGCTTGCGAAACAGCGACAGTTTCAGCTTCTGAAACTGCTGCTTCAGGGGCAGAAACAAGACCTTCATAAACGATTCCATGAGTTCCATCAACAGAAACTTTTTTGTCGCTTTCCAAGTTTTTTGTAGCGTTGGAGGTTCCTACGATGCAGGGGATTCCAAGCTCTCTACTGACGATTGCTGCATGGCTTGTCATCCCCCCAGTATTTGTAACGATTGCTGATGCCCTTTTCATCGCAGGAACAAAATCAGGTGTTGTCATTTCGGTAACAAGAACGTCCCCTTTTTTGATTTTCTTGATTTCATTAGATGAGCTGATAATTTTAACTGGTCCCATTCCAATCCCTGGAGAGGCGCCCAATCCACTCAGAAGTACTTTTGCATTAGACATACTTTCTTTTTCAGACTCCTTTTCTTTGGGAGGGGATTCATTTGTTTCCTCATCAAGAGTAGTAATGGGTCGAGACTGAACAATGTAAAGATTCCCCTTTTCAAAAGCATATTCAATATCTTGGGGATATTCATAGTGATTCTCGATGCGCTTGCATATTTTTGCAAGATCTTTGATCTCAAGATCACTGAGCTTTTGATTTGACTGAGCCTCTTCCTTTATGTCGACCTTTCGGTTCTTCCCTTCTATTCTAACGATCATCCAAGGTTGTTTTGCAATACTTTTATCGATAATCTTGAGATTTTCCTTGTCAACCCTATACGTATCCGGAGTGATCTGTCCGCTTACAACGACCTCACCAAGACCATAAGCCGCTTCTATGGATAAAATGTTTCTATCCTGATAAAGTGGATCTACTGTGAACACAACGCCTGCTTTCTCGCTTTGAACCATCATCTGTACGATCGCCGATAACCCAACTTTCATATGATCGAATTTGTTTTCGACCCTGTAGAATATCGCTCTTCTCTCGAATAACGATGCCCAGCAGTCTTTTATCGCTTTCAGGAGTTCATCCTCTCCTTTGATATTGAGATAAGTTGATTGCTGTCCAGCAAAACTTGCTGTTGGTAGGTCCTCTGCGGTCGCAGAGCTTCTAACAGCAACATAAGTTGGATCTTTTCCTGTCATCTTATTGAGTTCCTGGTAGGCCTTTCTTACATCAGATTCGATGTCTCCCGGCATATCGCCATTGACAATCATCTTTTTTATCCTTGTTGAAGCTTCGGATAATTGATCAGAATCATCAACATTCAGTTTTTTCAGGATATTGGTAATCGGGTCGATCAACTCATTTTTTTCAAGATGTTTGAAATAAGCTTCGCTAGATGTTACAAACCCATTAGGTATTGGAAATCCAGATTCATACATTTCCCCAAGATTGGCACCTTTTCCTCCTGCTTCTGCAAGCGAATCCTTATTCAGTTCCTTAAACCATAACACATTTTTCATACTTCTGCACCTGTAGAATTAATCCCAATGCACGGATATCTCTGATATGCTTTATAAAAGTTATCAGTTAAACTGCATAGAGAATCCACAAATAATCAGGTGTGAATTCGAATGCTACCAGTAAACCTCAACAAGATGATTTTGATCTATCTGATCGCTGCATTATTATCACCTATATTGGCATATATTGGTGGTTTTCTGGAAGGATCACTTCTTTTCTACATACTCGAGGCTCCCGTTTTTGCTATTCCTCTTGGCTATTATTTTACGGTTGATGAGTGCGGTCCCAGAGAAACTGCTATTATTGCTTTCATCTTTGGTTTTACATTAACACCGTTTCTTCTTATTCCGGCTGCAATCTTTGGATTCCAACTTTCGGATTTTATTGGTTTCATTGACGCTGGTCAATATACCATGCTTTTGAAGATGCTCATGAATACCGTTTTCACAATTGTCGCTAGTCTTTTCATGTGGAAAGTAACAGGCATCATAAGAGCTTATTTAAAGAAAAAATCCAAAAATTAAAGGGATCAAAAGGCTATTCCCAAGAAATGAAGCACTAAAACAAGCACAAAACCAGGAATCCCTCCAAGTGCGACAATCAGGATACTCCAAATGTTGACTACGATTCCCAATCCAAAAATCATATTCACAACAACCAGACCGATGAGCGCTAAGAGGGAATTCAAGGCTAATATTGCTATATTTTTCACTAGCTTGAAAACTACATAAAGAATCAGAATAGCAAGCAAGACCATTATTATCTGAACGATCATAATATTAGTTTCGATCATAAGTATTAAATATCTGAGTAAGCCCACAAATTTCTACTTTAACAAAACTTATTTTAAAAACTTTTATAAATCTTTTCTTTCAAACATAGCTTAATTCAAGATGCAATAAAAAGACTGAACAAGCGAGGGAGAGGCGTTGATTTGCATTTATCTGAACCTGATGATGATATATGAAATGTCATCGTTTAGATTAGAACCTGTTTGAGAATGAAAGTCTCCAGACCTTTTTGCATCATACAAACAATTTTGATATCGGTGAGTTCATGGCCCCTGAGATTTCATATAGGAGACAGAATCCACTTAAATCAAGGATTCACAATAAGAAGAGGACCAATGGTGCCCGGCTTTTCTCCAACAAAATACCTAAACATGAATCTTCAGCCACACCTCAGGATCTTCTTACAGAAGCGATATCCTATTATCTAAATAATAATCATGGAAGGGCAAAAATAATATTTGATATTGCAGTTTCTTTGGCTGAAAGGGAAGATGAACCTGGATTTATCAAAGGGCTAAGACTTCCCATAGAAACAAAGAATGGAAAGATAAGGGTTTTCGAGATAGGCGAAAGGATAGGATCTGGAGGAGAAGCGTTCGTACATTTTGCTACTGATGGTGAGATAGATTCGGCCATCAAAGTGTCGCGGCTTGCAATATCCAAACGTTTGGAACATGAAGCAGACCTACTATCAAGAATCGATTCTGAAAATGTCGTTCATTACATAGGAAAAAGCAATTTTTTTGGCAGAACATTTCTTTCACTCGAATATCTCAATGGTTGTGAGCTTGGAGAAATTATATACGAATCGCTTTCACCGAGTATGATTGGTTTTGTGGTTTCTTCTCTTTGCGATGCATTGGATTCGATACATTCGAAAGGCATAATACATTGCGATATTACCCCAGCTAATATATTTTGCAAAGGTGATAGGAACATAACAAGTGTCAATCTTATTGATTTTGGATGTTCAAAACAGGGATATGTTTCTACCAATGTACTTTCAGGGACAATCGGATATATTTCTCCTGAAAGAGTCAAGGGTTATGCTTTTGATAAGAGATCTGATATATTCTCGGTAGGTGTGGTGCTTTATCAAATGATAACCGGAATAAATCCGTTTGATTCAGAGAATGCTAGGGAATCTTTCAAAAAGACGATCTATCATAACCCAATTCCTGATTATTTATCTGGTGAATCTGATAAGGGGTTAATGAATATCGCTCTTAAGGCGATGTCGAAATCCCCTGATTATCGATATCCCGATGCAATCACTTTGAAGTATGATCTGGAGAGAGTTTTTGAGCGGAATGCTAATTGCTATTATTAAGATCACACCGCAAAATTTTTAATTATATACATACAATATAATATTATGAAACAGAAACAAATCCCAAAATCAAAAAATTCGAACTTTCATTCCCACCCGTTTCCAAAAAAGAGAAGAATTCCAAATCTTGATCCTGTGGAAAACATTGTCGTAAATGGACCGCTTCAAGGGACTATTTCAAAATTAAAAACCAGGATAAGGGGCGATAAACCTCAGGATGTGCATGCAACAAACGACCATGCAATTGAGATTTATCTTAAGGTTCCAAAAAATAAATCATGGACCTACAAGCTTCCAAATTCAGATGGCTGGAAGGATTTTGGATCATATATGATTAAATCACGGGATACTTGGATTGATCCTGATGATCCTAAAGCACAGCAGCTTATGTTCATTTTTTCGGATTCCCTTAGATACTATCTGAATGAGCTGTCGATACACCCGGATGTGGTAAGAAATCCCAAGAAAGCATTTACCAATATCTCGGCCATTATCGACAAGCTTGAAAACCACATATTAGCTAATAAAGACAACTTGGTTAAGCATTTGGACAATAATTTTTCCCAAGCCACTCCGGCAAAAGTTTTTAATGAATGTTTGTCAAACGATGTCATGAGTTTTTCCCAGAAACTTTGTCCTTTTGGAAGATGATGTATCTCCCAGGGTTGTTATTAGGAAAGGGATTGGAGGATCTCACCCTGCAGTCAAATAAAGCAGTGTCAATGAATTAAAGACAGTAGTCACAGTATTCGGAATATCGAGAATAAAAAGAAAATTCTTGATCTTAGCAGCAGAAAAAGAGAGGAAATTCAGGAAGGCACTTGAGAGGGGAAGTTCCCTGAAGAAAAAAGTTCTATCAGGGAAAGAACTTGGCAGGCAGGTTTGTGAT
>CAYVTJ010000084.1:0-4453 GCA_964454475.1 Microcaldota archaeon
CCTTCGCTCTTCCTCCAATACCGCCAAATAAAGTTCTGAAAAAATCCGTCTGACTATAAGCTTTATCAAAAAAAGATAAAACAGACAACCTTCCTTATTCCAATCTGGTAAAGTCAGATTGCTAAGAATCAGGAGTTATGCATATGCCGTATCCTGTACCACAGGCATTGCATATCCTGTATCCTTTAGAACAGCCACATTCTGAACAGGGATAATGGTCCCCCGGTTCGCAGATCATCTCTAATCTGCACCTGCCCCACTTGCCATCCTGGCACATCATGGTTCCGGGGCATGAACCCAGGATGCACTCTTTGGTCTTGTTGGCCTCACATTCCGGAGGAATCTGCTCAACAACAGGTGGACCTTCATCCAAGGGAAACAGGGATAAGAGGACATATCCTACCACAATAGAAAACAAAAGAAAAAGAAGGACAAGGAGATTCCTGTTCAATCAAACACCAGGGTTATCCGCTTGTCAGGCTTGGAGCATTGGCTGACATCTCAAGCATATCGATGAAGGAAGCAGCACTCATGACTCCGCCTTCCCTTGCTGATATGGAAACCGGACAAATCTTCACCTGGTCCACAGAATCGACAGGATTCCCAGACAGTTCCGATGCCTTGAGGATGGCGTCCCTTCTGTCCCCGGTCCCATCTACAAGACCGACTTTGAGTGCCTGTCTGCCCGTCATTATGCGTCCATCCATGGCCTCTTCAAAGAGCTCCATATCCAGCTTGCCTTGCCTGCCGGCGATTATATCTTTCCTGAACTCGAAAAAAACTTCATCCACTACTGATTGGAATATTTCCCTCTGCTCAGAGCTGAGATTGGAATAGGGAGCGCCCATGTCCTTATTCTCACCAGATTGGACGGATACCGCTTCAATCCCCAGCTTTTCGAACATGCCATCCATGCTTATGGCTGTGGTCATAACACCAAGACTCCCTGTGAGAGCATTCGGATTCGTAACTATATAATCTGTTCCTGATGCGATATAGTACGCTCCTGACGCTGCGACCTCTCTGAAGTAGGATACGGAAGGTTTCTCCAATTCCTGAATCGCATCATATACTTCTCCGGATGCTACTACCGAGCCTCCCCCTGAGTTTATTACAAATACGACAGCTCCCACATCTTCCCTTTCATTCAGCTCCCTGATCTTTTGAGCTAGTTGCGCTGAACTAGGATATCCCTCGCTAACAAGTGTCGTCGGGGCTCCGGAAACCGAAATCGGGTGGTTCACATTGACCACTGCCACGCATTTGCCTGCGAGAGAGGGCAGGCTCAGGGTGAATAGGTAAAAGGCTCCAACGAGCACGGCGAATGCTACGAGGAACAGGATTATCGTTCTGATGAGGAATGTCTTCCTCTTTCTGCTTTTCCCATTATCAGTCATGGTTCTTGATGCTTCAAGAATAAATAAAAACCTTGTTCTGAAGAAAAGATGAATATGTATGATTTCATTGATATATTCCTCTTTCTGCTCCCGATATACGTAGCGAACAGTATCCCTGTGCTTCTAGGTGGAGGGATGCCTCTCGATCTCGGGACCAAATTTATTGACAAAAGATATGTTTTTGGAAAAAGCAAGACAGTGCGGGGGTTTGTAGCCGGAGTTGCGGCAGGAGTTATCCTTGCAGGCGTAATCTCGTCCTTTCATCTTCTTCCTTTCTTTTCCGATGTCCAAATCCAATTTCTGGCAGGGGCAATGGCGGCGATAGGTGCGATGATCGGTGATGCTTTTGGCAGTTTCATTAAACGCAGATTCGGAATAGATTCAGGCAAGCCGTTCATACTCGACACTCTTATGTTCATAGTGATCGCATTGATATTCGTTTATCCGTTTGCTTCGGGCGAACTCTTTCATCTGGATAATATGGCTGTCATGCTCCTGCTCACAGTCATATTGCATCCATTGGCAAATCTCATCGCAAACAAGACAGGTCTGAAGAGTGTTCCGTGGTGAATATGAACAGCAGGATTATCAGGAAGGCGATAGCCAAGAAAAGGGCTCAAAAATTGGAGGAAGAGATCGAATACATTCGTTTTAGCAAGGATTACGATCGATTCCTGAGAGGAACCGTCATCTTGCCCTCAGGTGATACCATCCCTGGTTATCCCCACATCCCCAGGATTTTCACACTAGATGAGGGCGTGGGGAAGAATATAGATGGTAGCCATATTTTCATTGAAGAAAAGATTGACGGATTCAACCTCAGAGTGGCCAGTGTGGAAGGAAAAATCTTCGCTTTCAGCAGAGGAGGCTATCTCGATGCGTTTGCTACCGAGAAGATCAGAAACCAGAGAATAATGAAATTCTTCAGGCATTACCCTAATCACATGCTGTGCGGAGAGATGATCGGAAACACGCCACACACGCCGCCAACCGGCAATTATGATGTCAGATTCCTTGTCTTTGACATAATGCAAACGGAAAACTTCCTCCCCTGCAAGGAAAAATATGATATCCTAAAGGAGCATACCATCGAGAGCGTTCCTTTGCTCGGAAGATTCAAGAAAAGCGGTTCCGAAAGCAATCTGCGAAGAATTGCTTTCTCATTGAACCAGGCGGGGAAGGAAGGAATGGTCATAAAGGCATCAGACCGCAAGAGTCTGGTCAAATACGTCACACCAAATTCAGACATAGAGGATATTGGAGAAGGTGCTGCAACATATCCGGATATGCCTGCGGGCTTCTTCTATCAAAGGGTGTTAAGATCAGCACTATTTATCAGGGATTTCTCCCTTGACCAAGAGGAATATGCGAATAAGCTCGGAAGCTCTTTCTACAAGAATCTGATCCATGCCATCCACAAGGCAGAGAATGAAGGCGTCTCACGGGAATATGAGATATTAATAAAAGATCAGAAAATCTGGGGCAGGATGAAAAAGCACATGGGAAAAGGGGTGAAGATAGAAGAGCTTTACCGAAGAGAGGAAAAGAACGGGACAAGAATAAGATTCCTGAAAAGGTATCGTAAAAGCGACAGACGACTGAAAGCATATCTAGATGGAAAATCAGAGACTGATTAGCTATTTCAAGTCCTATTTTGGCATTTTACTTTTCCCATTGGGAAGAACACCAATGACATCATCAGGATGGACATTGAAATGCTTGGATAGTTCCTTTGCTACCTTTCCTTTTTCCTTCCCTGTCCTTGAAGGAACCAGTCTGATCTCTTTTTCTAGCTTCCTTTTGGAGCATTCAGGTATGATTTCCACAATCCGTTCGCCCACCCCTATTCTCACTGCGAGCCGAGTATTCCTGAACCATTTCCGCTCCCCTGTTATCTCAAATGCTCCGGTTGGGATGAACCCGCCACTGGAATATTTGCTCAATTGCCATTTCTCAACAGAATACACATCCACTGCCGCATGAGCACTCAGCCATGCTTTGGAAAAGCTCGCAGCGAATTGAGCGGTCTCGAGCATCTCCTGCTCATCCACAGATTTTCCGTTTTTCAATATAACGGCCGAACCCCCTTGTATATCTGCGTGGAAAAAAAGATCCCGATCTTCCATATGCCTGGAGAACAATTGATCATTTTGCTGAGAACTTCTTCCACCTATCGCCAGCCTCCCCTGGCTTGTGAAGAACCAATTGAACTTTTCATACCATTCCTTCTTTCGCTTTATCCGTACCTCTTTTTCTGTCTTCTCATGCTTTGCCTCTTCCAGCTTTTCCTCAGTCTCCAATATCGCCCTTTCAAGCCCCTTTATCTTCTGCCTTGCTTCTTTTGATCTCTCGTAATAATCGGCCGCATTCTCATATATGGTCTTTTTTATATCCAATTCCAGCTTCATACATATCATTTCTCCAGTGACGCAATTGAATGAGGGCTGATATCTTGGCAGGTTCATCTTTTCAAAGAGATGGGCCAGTAATAAGGATCACACTCAGTTAGAGTATTTTGTCCGAAATAAGGATATCGACAGGGTTGAGTTCATCCCTTATGATCATCCCATTGCCGGCATCAGGTTCATATAACAGTTCACCATATTCATTCCTGAATGAATCCGCCTCATTGTCTGTTGCGATTATGACGATGTTTTGCCTATCTTCCTGATTTTCACCAAGAGGCATTATAAAAACATTATCGAACACCTCAGAAAGGGTATTATGCATCAGAATCGTGAGCTTTGAATCTGGCTGTGAGATCATATTGATGACCAGAACCGAATTGTTCGACATATCCTTTTTTAATTCACAAAAAAACTCGTTTGACGAGAGGTGGTAGGGAATCGTTCTCCCTCTGAATGTATCCATCATTACTATGTCATATTCCTTGTCATTTCGATTGAGATATCGTCTGGCATCATCTATATAAAGAGTGAATCTGTCCTCTCTGAGTTCAAAATATCTTTTACCTGCCTCAATGACGTGCTCATCGATCTCGACTCCGTCCACATGGATATCCGGATAATGGGACTTGAGATCTTCAACCTGCGTTC
>CAYVTJ010000084.1:4463-5409 GCA_964454475.1 Microcaldota archaeon
ACCCAAGACAAGAGCATTTTCAGGATTGTCAACCATCCCATACCCCAATCTTCCTTTGACAACATAGGGAAAAGAGTAGGATCCATTCGAGGTTATGGCAGAGGATGGGCTATTATCCAGCATAAGAAGAAGAGACTGTTTGCCATGGACGGTCGTATTGAATACTGCAATATCGTAATATTCGCTACTGTCCCGATATACGATCTCCCCATCCATCGGAAAGTGGAAACCTATTGCCGAGATGGGCAATGCCAGGAGACAGAATACGAAAAGATCAAGCCACTTCCTTTTCCCTGAGATGATGAGGGCACATATGAACATTGAAAACCCTGTGATGATAAATATGTGGGAGAGCTCTATGTTGGGTACTAATATGAATCCTGTCCCTATCGAACCTATAATGCTTCCTATGGTGGAGAGGGAAAAGACTTCCCCGCTGGATCTTCCCGCATCATCGATCCTTGAGATTATCTTCACCGCATAAGGACTCACCATTCCATAGAAAAGGCTGGCCGGAACCAGGACCACGCTGGTAAGCATGCTGGCAAGGGCAAGATCAAGATAGATGGAAAGTGGTGCCACCACTGCTATCAGGAAGGGGATGGCAAGAGTGGTGAATGCTGCGGAAAGGAAAATTAGGGAAAATTTCCCACGCTCTCCTCGATAACGCTCGGCAAGCTTTCCCCCAAGGAAATAGCCAAGGCTGAGAGCCCCGAGAACCAGTCCAATCACCGCAGACCAAGTGTAGATTGTGGATCCGAGATATGGCGCTATAGCACGGCTGCCCGCAATCTCAACAATCATGGCACAGCAACCGGATATGAATGCAGGTACAAGAATACGCGGATTATCCATGTCAAACTTGATAGGGTAAGCGATTAAAAAACTGCTGTGTGGTATCCTGATTTAACTTCCTCTCGTTGATTTTGTTTCATAGTTCCACCTT
>CAYVTJ010000085.1:0-5281 GCA_964454475.1 Microcaldota archaeon
AGAACTGAGGTGAAAGCGAACCTACACGAGAAGAGAAAATATTAAGCGCTTACGATAACTCCGTAAAGAATATAAAATAGCATCCTGATATGTCCTGTAGCGAAACAGGAAAATCCTATTTCGAAACCAGCAAACTACATAGAGAATCACCTTCCAACGAGTGCAATGCTTCTGTGGTTTGTCATAAGGTAGCGGCCTCGAGAAGGGGTAGGCTATCAGATGGATATGGGGGTTGTTAAATGGATTTGATATCCCAATTTAAGAAAACTGCCTGGAAGGAATGCAAACTGGTTCTTCCAGAGGGTAACGATGAACGAATTCTCAATGCTGCAAGAAAATCAACGGATTTGGGCCTGGCTGAACCTTTCTTTGTGGGAAATAAGGAAGAGATAGAATCGACAGCGAAAAAGCACATGATAAAGGTAAGCGATATCGAAATACTTGATACATCGAAAGGAATACCCAAAAAATATATTAAGAGATACTCAAAGATCAGAAAGGTTTCAGAAAAACTGGCAGAGCGGATGCTCACGAATCCACTTCACCTTTCAGCTCTACTTGTAAGGATGAATGAAGCCGATGGAATGGTGGCAGGAGCAGTAAACTCATCTGCCGATGTCATAACATCTGCTGAAGGCATAATCGGCTTAAGAAAAGGCGTAAGCGTGCCTTCCAGTTTTTTCATAATGGATATTCCAGGCTATACGGGCGGTGGTAAAGGCAAGCTCCTTTTTGCAGATTCTTCGGTAAATATTGAACCGTCTTCCAAAGAACTGGCAGACATAGCAATAACCACGGCGAGAACTGCGAAGGATCTGATGGACTGGGCACCCCGAGTGGCCATGCTCTCTTTCTCTACAAAATCAAGTGCAGTGCATGAAAGAGTGGATAAGGTTTCGGAAGCAACAAAGATAGCAAAAAAAAGATCGCCTAGAGGGTGTTACATAGATGGTGAGCTCCAGGGAGATGCCGCATTAGTTAAAAGCACGGCAAAAAAGAAAATGAAAGAGGATATCGGGAAGGTGGCGGGAAAAGCGAATGTGCTGATTTTTCCCGACCTTGATTCAGGAAATATCTCATATAAGCTTGTCCAAACACTTGCAAAAGCGAGTGCATACGGTCCAATCCTGCAAGGTTTCTCCAAACCGGTGAGCGATCTCTCCAGAGGAGCAAAGACGGAAGATATCATAGGTGTGATCGCCATATTAAGCACCTGGACAAAGAGGTTGAAAAAATGAAAAAGATTCTTGTGCTGAATTGCGGGAGCTCTTCGATAAAATATCGGCTTTTCGACCGCAGGTTCAGGACATTACTCCATGGGATCATAGAAAGAATCGGTGAGAATGCGAGGCTGGTTCATCATATAGGGGAAAAGAAAGTCAAAAAGAAGGTAGACGCTGAAAACCACAAAGACGGCATCTCATTGCTTCTTAGTCTGCTACATGACGATAAACTGGGAGCCATCAAGCGTGTAACTGAAATTTCTGTGGTTGGACATAGGGTGGTTCATGGAGGGCAAATGGCAGAGACCGCCCTTGCATCCAATGTTGCCATTGGATATCTGGAGCTTTTTACGCTTCTTGCTCCTTTGCATAACCCCCACAATATAACAGGAATCCGAGAAACCAAAAAAGCGATGCCAACAGTTCCACAAGTGATGGTATTTGACACTGCGTTTCATCAAACCATGCCAAGAAGAGCATATATGTATGCTTTCCCCTATTATTATTTTGACAAATATGCAGTCAGAAAATATGGTTTCCATGGGACATCCCACAAATATGTTGCGATGGAAGCAGAAAAAATGCTCAAAAAGGAAAAACCGAACCTCATCACCTGCCATTTGGGAGCAGGATCAAGCATAACGGCAGTGAAAAGAGGAGAGTCTGTTGATACGAGCATGGGCATGACCCCTCTTGAAGGTGTGATGATGGCTACGAGAACAGGCGATATTGATCCTGCCATAATTCAATATCTTGTCAAAAGGTATGACATGGATTATGATGAGATATTCGAGGTTATGAACCACAAAAGCGGTCTCTTGGGCATCTCAGGCGTAAGCAAGGATGTCCGTGTGATAGAAGGAAGAGCCAAAAAAGGCAATGAAAGAAGCAAACTAGCCCTTGAGATGTTTTGCTACAGGGTCGCGAAGTATATCTCTTCATATGCCGTCCCTCTTGGCACTGTTGATGCGATTGTTTTCACAGCAGGGATAGGCGAGAATTCCCCATCCATGCGGGAAGAGATATGCTCCTATCTCAAGATGATGGGTGTGAGGCTGGATCAAAAAAAGAATGAAAAAGCAACAAATAAACGTGCGACCATAAGCTCTAGAGATTCGAATGTGAAGGTATTGGTGATACCTACCAATGAGGAATTGATGATTGCTAAGGAAGCCGCCTCGGTAGTAAAGTGAAAAATATGGAAATAGTTGGCATCGGAATCGATCTTGCCGGAATAGGGAGAATAAAAAGGATAATCAATGGCAAGGCAGGGAAAAGGTTCGTCAAAAACACTTTTACGAATAGAGAGATACTATGCGCAAGAGGGAATATTGGAAAGCTCGCCTCGGATTTCGCTGCAAAAGAGGCAGTGTTCAAGGCGCTTGGAACAGGATGGATCGATGGGAAGGAGGTTGAACTTCTTCGAGATCCGGATACTGGCAGTCCGAAAATATCAGTCTATGGAGATACAAAAGAAGAAATAGAAAAAAAGGAGGTGAATGAAATCCTTGTGAGCATCTCCAAGACAAATTGCTGTGCTGCGGCAGTAGTTATACTCACTTCTTAGCATTGACTTTCTCATACATATAGTCAATAGCCTGGTTTATGGTCTGATTATTTTTGACATCTCTCTGGGGAATACGAAAACCGAATTCCATTTCCAAAGCCGCAAGAAGCTCGAGAATGTTCATCGATCTCGCATGCAAATCTTCTATGAAATCCATGTCCCCGCTCAATTCGTCCTTATTGACATCGAAAACATCAGCCACTACCTCTTTTACTTTTCTAGCGACTTCAGTCTTATCCATTTACTTTATCACCCTGAAAACCACGACTTCCATGCCTGCCATCTTCTTTACTTTTGCCTTGACTTTCATCGGACAGTCTTCATTCTGCTTTTCGATTGCCCCAACACTGCCCACATCAACATTCTCGATCTGTGTAAAGAAGATTGGGCCTTCCTTGAGAGCAACCGCTCCATATGCATATGGATGGTACTTGGCGAACTTTTTAGGGGGCAGGTTCCCACTGGAAAAGAAAAGCAACTCACCATCTCCACTTACCTGTTTGAGCTGCATCCTATGAGAACCGCATTTTTCACACCCTGCCTTCGGAGGGAATGAAATATGTTTGCACTCTCTGCACTTGGTTCCATATATCTTACCCTCTTTCAGGGAATCATAGAATTTCGTAACAAGACTTTCTTTTGCTTTGGCCATATTATCACCTCTTTAGAACGCTGACTGCTGATTGCATACCATACCCGTGGTTGTGGACAACTGAAACTTCAGGATTATCGGATATCTGTCTCCCTGTGGCTTCTCCACGCATCTGCTTTACAGCCTCATATAGTGATGCTCCTGCCGAAGCTGCAAACGCATGTCCTTTTCCATGCCTCCCCCCTGAGGTGTTTATCGGCTTGTCGCCCTTGTACGTCGTTCTTCCCTCAAGGAATGCCTTCCATGCTTCACCTTTCTCCAGGTAGCCGCAAATCTCAGACTGGATGAGCTGATAGATCTGCATGCAATCGTGCACATCAAGATAACCGATATCTTTTGCTTTGACTTTTGCCATCTTCAAAGCAGTCTCAAAAGCGATCTTATCAATTTCCCAATCGGTTGGATCATGCCCATACCATGGGTAATTGCTGGACGACCAATGGAAACCTGCCATGTGGATAGGGTCCTTATCAAAGTATTTCTTGGCTTCTTTTTCAGAACTTATAATGAATGCTGAGGCACCATCGACGGTATTCAAGGCACTCTTACCTCTGGTCGGCCATGCAAGGAAAGGATTCTTTGCACTCTTCCAGAATTCGAAGGTGTCCTTGTAACCTGCTTTCTTTGCCTCCTGCTCCAGCGTGGTAGCCACAAAGGCCTTTTTGTTCTTTGCTGAATGCAACCTGACATTCTTATGTACTGCATGCATGACTTCATCCATCTTATCCATGGACAGGCCATATTTCTTGGCATAGCCTAATGTCGGAAGCCCCCCATATGCAGTTGCGATATCATAGGAATGATGATACGCATACGCCTGATCAATCCCAAAATCAGTATAATACCACAAGGTTGTAGGATCGATGGGTTTCCTTACTCTGGGATCACTGGTAGCTTCTGAAGAGAGTATCTCAGCACCTATGACCAATACGTTACGGAACTTCCCTGACGCGACCCCCATCGCTGCAAGACCGGCTCCAGTATTGGTGGTGGAACATGCAGTAGCGAAATGCATGCTCGGCTTCAGATGGAGACCCAGCCAATCCGCCATCTGAGTATGGTGGGAATACAAGTGCGAGACATGGCTCACCATACTTCCGATATAGAAAGCATCTATCTCTTTGGGATCTATGTTGGCTTCATCCATAGCTTCAAAAGCCGCTTTGCACGCAAGTTCGTAAAAACTGAGACCTTTCAACTCAGGAGTCTCTAAAACACTTCCGAACTTGGTACATCCAACCCCGGTAAAAACCGGCTTATCTTTTAGATTACCTACATGTGCCATAAAACTCACGGCGTACAAACACAAGGAATGATTAAAAAGTTAACTGGCAAAAAACTCCAGAGACTTGTGATTCGAACAGACCGAGTAGCCAGTTCTTTCATAAATCGAAGGATTCTTTTGTGTGATGATTCCCGGTTATTCTACATTGCTTTATCACACCTCAACTTCGCAAAGGACCTTGATTCCTTTCAACGAAGGATCAACCAATTCATGGACAGGGTCGAATCTGACTCTTAACTGAACTTTTGTTCCAGGTTCGATACCCTTTTCTTTAAGGTTAATGGATAATGTTTTGAAGAATGTTGGTACGACCGTATTATCGGCGATAGCACGCACAAGCTTGAGAGATACTTTGGTATTGATATCAAGCGGCTTCAGCATCCTGTTTCCGTCTTTTTCGATCACTCTGTAGAAGAGGAGATCCGCCTTTTCCCCTGCCGCGCTTCGCTCAAGATTTCTTTTATAGACCATGTAAATGATCAGACAAAAAAGAATTAATAACCTGACTTCGCCAGATTAAAATAAGGAAGGCTGTCTGTTTTATCCTTTTGGGT
>CAYVTJ010000086.1:0-5110 GCA_964454475.1 Microcaldota archaeon
TTTGAGGCAAAGAATCAGCGTGAGCAGGGTTGAAACTGGCGAGGTTAAGTTTCCAATAACGATAAAATGGTTCCTTATGAAATATGCCCTGGGTGCGGATTTGACAGAACTCGTTTTCTTAGGTACTGGCGGCGGGAGGATAAATCTAATCAAGCAGGTCAGGATGACCGGAGGCTTCAGGATTAACTCAGAATCAGCAAAGATCCATGTCGATCCGGGACCCGGCGCTCTTCTCAACAGTATAAAATTCGGCCAGAATCCTCTGGAATTGGATGCCCTGATTGTCACCCATGACCATCTTGATCACTCAAATGATGCTATGCTGTTGTGCGAGGCAATGAGCAGCTATGCACTCAGTAAAAAAGGGATTCTCATAGGAAGCGGGCATGTCATCAAGGGAGATGCCAATCATGACAGGGCTGTTGATGCATACCATCAGGGATTGCTCAAAACAGTGCATTGTGCAAAGGATGGCAAGAGGAGGCACTTTGAGACCAAGAAAGGGCCTTTTGATTTAGAGATAATAAAGGTTGATCATGATGAGCCGACCACTTTCGGTTTCAAAGTGCACATTGACGGGAAGACGATCGGTTACACCAGTGACACTAATTATTTCGATGAGCTGGGAGAGCTTTTCAGTGGTTGCGATGTTCTTGTTGCGAATTGCCTGAAACCCGAGGCCGACGGAATACCTGATCATCTTGAGAGCGGCCACATTTCAAAGATCAGCCGGGTTGCGAAGCCTGGAAAAGTCATTCTTTCTCATTTTGGTCTTGAGATGCTAAGGAGAGGCGTGGGCAAGGAAGCCGCGAAGATAGAGGAGAAAAGCAAAGTTCTGACAGTGGCAGCAAGGGATGGGCAGAAGGTTCGGCTGTAATCCCTCTGAAATATTTTTTTGGTTTTCACATCCTTTCTGCTATTTGGTTCACTATGTTTTTTTCTGCTGAACTATATAACTAACCGTTATTTTCCTTTTTTAACAAATATTTATATACTTTTTGCATATTAATCTATTTTAGATAACATGAATCAGATGGTTGACCAAAGTCCTGGGAGTCATGTTTCTCCTGAGGCTAAGGCGAAGAGGGAACTCAAAAAGATTTTAAATTCAAAAGCGTTGTCCTCAGTGCTTGAGAATTTCCACAAGGATATAGAAGAGTGTCTTATGGGTTTCAGTATTAAGAACAACAGGTTGAGCATTTCAACCTCTCAAAAAAAAAGCTATGATCCGGATGCCGGGATGGATCTCCTTGCGACAAATCTATTACAGGGCGAGTTGGATATGGATGGCAGACTGAATGATAAATCCATCTTCGCGTTCTCTCACATATCGCTGAGGCTTGAGGAAATGGAAGAATCCCTATTCTCTAATCCTGATTTCCTAAGGCTTGCTCCGCGTTTTATGGAAAATACGGAGTCAGGTCTATCGATTATTCTGTGCAAGAAGATGCTAACTCATTTCAGCGGGAATCGCCCGGATGGATTGGAAGCAGTGTATGGTATTGATGAAATTGTTGAACTGACAAAGCTGCTTGCTAAGGCCAGGGTATCACCACCATTAACTAAATATTCTGTCGGAGCAGGGCTTGGTGCGGCTCTTGCAAATGCATTAATTTCCGAACCCATGGATTCTTCGAATAACAAGGACACATCGCATATCCCGGAGGAACAAGACCCTGACAGGTCTGCTGATGAGGCGAAAGGGGATTCCCAATCGTGTGTGTTTTACACAGAAGAATCGGATGTCGATGCGATTCAACCAACTGGAGAACTCCCCCTGATGGAAGAAACAGGACCTTCATCACGAGCAGGCACAGAACATGCACCACATGTGAATCGAGCAGGGCTTGATGAAACAGAAGCTCCCGCGAATCTTACTGAAAAGCTGAAAAGAATCGGAGTCGGAAAGCCGATGTTGGAGAGAATCCTTTCCCATGACGAATGCCGTGGTTCCGAAGATAAATGCCTAAAGGAGCTTACTACAATGCTCAAAGAACAGGGGAGAAGGACATTAATTACTATCTACCGGGGAGATGGACTGCCGCCGGGCAGTATACCCCCCGATATCGGAGATGCTGTTCTTTCGGATACATCCCAAGCCACAGTATTTTTAGAGCAGGGGAGTGAAGAAATCATAGGCATTATCTCGGAAAGGTATGGAGTATCTGACGAGGCTGCTAAGATTCTTTTATATAAGACGCCCACATCGCGAAACGATAGAACCAGTCTCTTGGATTCACTTGATAAGACATTGGATCTGTTGGCAGAAACTGATGATCCGGCCGAGGCACTTCGAGAAATGATTATGCAGGAGCCCGAGGCGTTTGGATCCGAAGATAGCCTGAATGATCTATTGAGTAGCAGGTATCACATCAGTACCAGGAATCATCCCTCCGAGCGATCGGAAGAAGAGCATGGTGATATCCTGAAAGATGATTTGAAAAATGCGTTGCTTGAAATGGGAGCTTCCGAGGGCCTGATCAAGAGGATATTATATAACATCTTGGAAATTGGCTGTGATCCGGAAGAAAATCTTGATAATTTGAAAAGGATCAGAGCGAAATTGGGAGACGATGCCACAGAGATTTTGCTTTACAGAACCAAGAACAATCTGCCGATCAATATAACTTATGCAAGAACCCGATCAGTAGTGAAGGATTTCAGAAGGATCGGATTATTGGATTATAACACTGCCAAGAGTTATGGTGTCGATATCGAAATGGAAGAAGGGATGTGCGGATTTGAGGAAAAGGCGAATCAAATCGTGAAAAGATACAAGGTATCAAAAGCAGCGGCATGGATCCTGATTCTTAAACGAACGAATAAACAGAATTTTGATGAAAAGCTTTCCAGAAATCTTGAATATGCAATGAAGAAATTGAAAGATAAGAGAGAGAACCCTGTCGAAGATTTTCGGGAGATGATCATAACAACCCCCTCAATGTTCAATGATCTTTCCAAAATAAACAAGAAGCTTCAGGAATATCCCTCCCAAGAGGGTGAGATAGAGAATCCGGAACCGGTAGCCAAGGCACCTGAAACCAAAAGGATTGATGAGGGGGATTCCGAAGAAGCAGGACTGGATTCCGATTGCCTTGAACAGAAGGGCCCTGACCAGGCGAACGCTTTCAGCACCATCTTGAAAACAGGGGATGCTGTCGAAGATAAGATTCATCCGAAATCAGAAGAATTGCAACCAGATGAAAGGAAGGCGGCAGTAGAGGGGCAGGAAGAGGCGACCGGCGGCGATGTGCGAGAGATTATGGGAAGGATTGGGAAGATCTCTACTGCTAATGCCGCCAGGATCGAAGAATGCAGTAATCCTGAAAAAGCAGTTCGAAGGGCGGAGTTTGTCAGAGACTCCATCGAAAGGGAAGATTATTCTGAGAGTAATAAGAACCGGTTGATGAAGAAACTTTTTGCAAGTTCTGGTTTCATGGATTCATTATTAGAAGACAATGATGATGATTTCTTAGATACATTATGCCATGAGATGGATATGTTCTCCAGGTCAAAAAGCATGAAGAACCCAAATGATAATTCCATCCTCAAGAAACCTGATGCTATTCCAGTTCAAATTCTGGAGATGGAAATTCCAGAATATTTGGAGACATTCATATCATCGAGGGAATTGGACCCCCGTGAGTTCTTCTATATAGTCATTAAGTCATTCCGTGGGTTTGGCAACAGGCTGGATGATCCTATCAAGGAGGATCTTATCAGGAATGTGAGTGGATTGGTGAAGACACAGGTCGACAGGGAGAGGGTATTCAATGTGCTTAAAGTTATAACTTATGAAGAGACGGTTAAGTACAAGGTGAGAGTTAAGATCAAGAGTGAAGAGGATATACCAGGCAAGGGTCCTGAGAGGGGTGTTCTTCAGATGTTAAAAAAGATTCACAAAGCCATCAATAATAATGGGAGATAGTCAATAAATGTCATATTTTAAAACTTTTGTGAATATGATAAAAAAAGGGAAACTATGGGAAGATTAAGAAAAACAAGGGCCTTTCAGGTCTCATTGGGCCACTACATGCGAACCTCCCGATTCAATCAAAAGACTTGGAAGAGGGATTATAGAGCGGATAGCGAGGGTTCAGGAACATATGAATCCTGTGAGATCCAGGGACAAGAACTGGCACGTTCTTATTAAACAAGTTCAAGAGATGGAATGATTACTGGGACAATGCGGGCTTAAAGAAGATAAAGGTGGAAAAGAATGGAAAGATTAGATCTAAAAAAACATAAATTATTTGTCAGTGCAATACTAAAGAAGGTAGGCGGTCCATGCTTTTACACGAAGACATTTACTCATTCTGTGAACAGATTGCCCCAGAGCATGAGGCTTGAAGGATTGAGAACGACGGTGGGCCATCAGCAGATATCCATCACATTGCCCCCATCATCAAATAGCAATAAGACTCCAAGATGGAAAGAACACAGTTTGATTCCCATACCGAATAGCAGCAATGGCAATATCGAGAAGATGGAGGTCAGGGAATTCTTCCCACCTTGTGATGTCCTTTTTGTCATAAGAAATGGAAAAAACAATAATTACATTGTCAAGGTCACAAGCGCAGAGGCAAGCGATGCTGATCCTTACAAAGGAACATGCATCATCGGTCCTGATATGAACCGATTCTTCGATGATAATCCAAATCTCCAAACAGGAGACACGCTTACCTTTTCAAGGTACGAGAATACCATCCTGAGAATCAGCAATCTTCCTGCGAAGAAGCTTAGAATCGGGAATGGGGAAGTGGACACCATCTCCAATTTCGGACAGGAGGTATTCACGATCGAAGCAAGGGCTTATGAAGTGGATGTTGAACCTGCGGATAGTGGTTTGCTCACTTCTTAAGATTAGGCATCAAACCGATGTTAAAGAACAAACAATTCAATTGGTCATTTCCTCTGGATCCCTTGGAAACTTCACGCAGGGGGATTCTTTTGAATTTCTTAAGCTGTTTCATCCCTTTTTTCTCTTCTTATAGGTTTCTTTTTTCGTTATAACTTGACTTCGCCAGATTAGAATAAAGAAGGTTGTCTGTTTTGTCTTTTTGGGTTATAAAATGAAAGTCCTCAAAAAATATCTGAATAATCTGACAGT
>CAYVTJ010000087.1:0-2796 GCA_964454475.1 Microcaldota archaeon
CCAGCATAGGTGGCCATTTATTTTAATGTGTTAAAAGAAGTTCGGAACTACTGGTCCAGAGGTAAGCCGGAATGAATTTAAAGTTTTACTCCTTGTAACTAAGCATGAAAGGCATAGCTCTTACACATTTAGCAGTAGCTTTGATCGCCCTTTTGCTGGTCGGAGCAGGTTTGTATTTTTTCATGTTCATGCAGCCAGAGAAGCCCGACACTTTCAGTCCAAGGATCGATGAACTCAATGGGAGAATATCAGAGGCGGATAGCATTTACCCCTTCTCTGGTGAACTCGAATCCATCGAGTCTGAGGTGAAGTCCCTCAAGGTTGAAATCGAATCCGATGGCAGATACCCTCATTATCTGGATGCTGTCTCCGCTCAGATGAAGACAATTGATGCTTTGCAGACATATCTCATTTATTTAAAGACAGCATCCGATTATTCATCGCAGGGAGTTGATTGCTCAAAGGATTATTCCAAGATTATCTCTAATCTTGAATCCGCCCCTAATAAATTCTCAAGTGCACGCTCTTCGGTGAATGCTTATCTTGATGAGCATCCTGATTCCAGCTTTACGCTCCTAAAGGACAGGCTGGATTCCACAGACACTTCTTCAATGAAGGTATTAGTCGAGATGCTTGAACGTGACCTGTCTTCAAATTGTCTTGAAAAAACGGAACCCAGGAAAGACTATGATCTTCCGCTAAGGAAAGAGGATGCACTAGGTCTTGTTGTCGATGAAGTGGTCAAAAGGAACGATTGGTATGTATATTCTACAGGAGAAAAGCCTCTCGCTTCTGGAACTGTTGTGAGTGCTGTACGTGGGACAGGATACCATAACTGGACCCTTGACCGGGATGTCTGGTTCTTCTTTGTGGATACCGAACCACTAATGCCATATGCTCACCCCGTAAAATTCGTTTTCGTCGATGTTAATACAGGGGAATATTCGGTCAGCGAGGAATCCTACAATCCAGTGATCGATGGTCTGTCTTACTTTCAATCCGTTGATGATAGGATGAATGATTATTGGATAGCATATCCTGAAGAGGGAAATCTCACATATGATCTCTCTGCATTGGATTATCCACAATCATTATTTACGCTAAAACTAACCCATAATTCTCTTGCTATCGCGAATGTTCCTGCAGGCACCAAAGTCCCGGTGGATGCAGAGGAATGCTGTGAGGGAGTAGGAGACAAGCTCGCCTTGGTGGTGACTGGCTATGATGAACCAATGTTCAGAGGAGACACCAAGAAGGTCTATGACTATCTAAAAGGGCAAGGCTATTCTGATGATGATATCACCTATCTGACAGCCCAGGCAGGAGGGGATAACAGCGATGGGCAGACCACCATGGAGAGTCTTGTTGATGGTCTGGACGGCCTCATCGAAGAAGCAGAATGCTGTGATGAGGTTTTAATCTACCTATCCGGCCATGGGAGCTCCCATCAGCATTGGCAGTTCAAGAACAAAGAGACTGGCGAAACCATGTGGATAACCGCATACAGCCAATTGCCGGGGGATATCTCTGACTGGGAGTATGCAGGAAAGACTAAGAAGTTCCATAGGATAACTATCAATCCTGATTATACCAAGCCCGTACCTGGCGGAGGAACTGTCAGTGGTGGGAGTGCAGATGGAGGTTATGCCTGGGATGTCGGTATAAAATCCAAATTGGATGATATAGACTCATGCTATGTTACAGTGATGTATTTCTCTTGTTATAGCGGAACCGCAATCCCTAATCTTGAAGGGGAAGGAAGAACAATCATAACCCCGGTCGGGGACAGGCCTGCATGGGGCCTCACCAGGACATACCAGGGAAGAGAAGCAGGAGGTATCTTTACCGATTTTTTCATACAGGCAATGACAAATGAAAGCATAAAAGATGATGTGGATTCGAATGATGATGGAATCATTGATCAGGAAGAAGCATACGAATGGGCAAAGAAGAAAGCGAAGAAATGGGTCCATGATGAGCTTAATGATACCAATTCCGCGAATTATGCCGAACCAGAACCCTGCAGATGTTGTCACTGCGTTTGTAGTGATGGATATATCTGCGAGGTGGTGGAAGGAGATGGCGAGGATTCCAAACTCTGTGAGATTGTAGGAGATTATTGCGGACCTGAAGATCTTGAAGAGATACCTCTCATTGAAGAAGAGGAGCTACCTCCGTTCGAAGAGGAGGTTCCACCTTCTGAAGAAGAGGAAACAACTCCTGAAGATAGCAGGCCATCCCAATGTGGTGATGGTGAGATCACCAGGGGCGAGGAGTGCGACCATGGAAGCTACCTCACCAATAGATGTCAAGAAGGAAGATACTGCAAGGATTGCAAATGTCTGGATCTTGAGACAAGCGTTGTCTGCGGAGATGGCAAAATATCTCAACCTTACGAAGAGTGCGATGGTGGAAATGTTGATTATGCCACCTGTCCTAAGGGTTATGAATGCAGAATCTGCCAATGCGTGCCAATAAAGAGCCAATGCGGAGATGGTTCGATCGGTCCTGGTGAAGAATGCGACCATGGGAATACAGTCACTAATAGATGCGAGGGAGACAGGGTGTGTGTCAATTGCGAATGCGTACTTCCTGAAGAGCAGGAAGTGCCGACACATCTTGAGTGCCGGGATGAGATGTGCATCATGGTTGATGGCTATGGCGAGGACGAATGCATTTACGATTCTGATTGCGAATACGAATATATATGCGGAAACGAGAAAGTCGAACCCGGTGAGGAGTGCGAATCCGATTACGACTGCCCTGAGGGAATGTTCTGCTCGAGATGCGATTGCA
>CAYVTJ010000087.1:2896-5021 GCA_964454475.1 Microcaldota archaeon
GGAATGTTCTGCTCGAGATGCGATTGCATAGAGGAAGATTCCTATTGCGGCGATGGGGACGTAACCGGAAACGAAGAATGCGAATCCGATTACGACTGCCCTGAGGGAATGTTCTGCTCGAGATGCGATTGCATAGAGGAAGATTCCTATTGCGGCGATGAATCAGTTGATGAGAACGAGGAATGTGATCCTAGTGCCGATCCGACAGGATGCCAAGAACCAGCAGTATGCAGCGAAGGATGCTCATGCGTTTATCCTCCAACCCTTGATTGCGAATCCATCTGTTCCGAAGTACAAGGCACAGAACCGATCCCAGGGAGTTATTCATCAGGCGAAGCATGTGGTAATGCTGCCGAGGAGTATTATCAGACACCTGATTGTTATCTGACTTGTGTATACTCCTGGTATTACTCTGTTTCGAATATCGCTGGTCAGGATAGCTGTTGTTGCGGAATGGTCAAAAGATTCGAATGCACTAATTGCCCATGCTATGGGGAAGGATGTGATCCAGGTTGTCCACAGGATTCGACGTGTGAAGAGAATGCGCCCTCTTGGTATGGTTCTTCCTAATTTTTTTTAATTTTTTTGGCTCATCTCCCAAGTTAGGATAAAATGTATGGTGCATCCAATGGTATTTGATGATAATCATGAGATGCAACCATATGTCTGTAATCAGGAAATTATATTCTTTTAATGGCTTCCAAATTTCTCAGGTTTTTTTGACTGAAAAAGAGCTCATAATTTTTCTTAAAAAAGCTTTCAGACAATACAAGATAAGATGCAGGTGTGGCTATAGCGGAGTAGAAGAACCGGGTTTCCCCGATAAGCACAGTTTCTGTACAAAAAGACTTGAAGAATATGTCTTTCTTTTCTGCCAGATGATGAGCAGAGGGAGACAGTCGGTAATCTCAAGAGGATAAATGCCGGTCTTTATGGGGCATATTTTCTCAAGGAACAGATTCTTGATATCTTTGATGAGACTGAGATAACAACTGCATTTTCAAGATTTATGAGGCGTATCCAATGTTGATAAGTCTGATCTTAATGCATTCAAGGGAGTAGTTAAGACGCTCAGAGGATATCTGCATACTTGACTTCGCCAGATTAAAATAAGGAAGGTTGTCTGTTTTATCTTTTTGGACTATAAAATGAAAGTCCTCAAAAAATATCTGAATAATTTGACAGTTTCAGTGATTTATCCAAAAGGATGGTCCAAAATGGAGATTATTGCAAACTATTCTGCTGGGATGAGGGCTCTTTTTGGTGATTTTCTCAAGAAATATGGTCAAATTGACCTGCAAATCCGGCTTTGAGGCCAAACTGTCAAATGGTTTTGAGGCAAAGAATCAGCGTGGGCAGGTTTGAAACTGGCGGGAATAGGTGGCAAGTATCAATCCAACCACCTACTCAGAGCAATCTTCCTCAGGAGTGATCCCGTTTTCGCTAAGGCGTCTTCTTATCGAATAGAGCTCTTCACCCAAGAAGAACGCATTGAGGTAAGGGCTCAAGGGGAGTTTGAATTCCTCCCTCTCATCGCCTCTCTCATATCGAACAATCACATAGTTCTTCCCAACACCAAGAGGCAGAAACAGTCTGTTCATCCGGGACCCGCTCTTTACTGGTTCCTCGTTCTCATCCAACCGTCCCACCATCCTTCCTTTGATAGCCATTCTTTGCTTTGGCCACTCCTTCAGGTATTCTTTCATAATTGCGATCAAGAAACTCAAGAAATACTCCAATGCTATTGATTGTGAAAATGACCTCCATCGCCTGACTGTTGGTCTGGGGGTCGATTATCCTGGTTTCATCTGTTCGCATACTGAAAGGGCGGGTGCTTTCTCTGCCATCATGTATGTCTGCCAATTCGCACCGATCACAATATACGGCTTGACTTAGGCTAAGGTCTCCTTGAATATCCGATATTTTCGGTCCACACCCTATAAGGGCAGTCATGGCAATAGCTGTTGCAGTTTGTTTCCTTGTTTTCCTCTTCTTCATTCCTATCAAGTTATAATAGGTGGTATTGTAATTAAAAACATAGTGATAAACAGGAATTTGAATAAAAGGTGTGTTCTTGGGAATCTCCCAATCCATCTGATTCGGTTGTATTTTAACCTTCCCCCAT
>CAYVTJ010000088.1:0-4898 GCA_964454475.1 Microcaldota archaeon
TGATACAACGGATAGATCTTTTTTTAATCGTTAATTGCTAGATAAGACCCAGTGGTTCGGATGAATATAGAAAAAGACAATTTTTCACAATGGTACAATGCTATAATAAAAGAGGCAGAGCTCTGCGATCTTAGATACGGAATAAAGGGATTCGTGGTTTTCCAGCCATGGTCTGTGATGACAATGAACAGGATGTTTCGCATGATGGAGAATGAGATAGAATCAAGAGGGCATGTCCCTGCCCTTTTCCCTGCCCTCATCCCTGAGAGATATCTTACGAAAGAAGGAGAGCATGTGGAAGGTTTCGTACCTGAGACATTATGGGTAACAGAAGGAGGAAGTGATAAGCTGGAAGAGCGTTATGCAATGAGACCGACAAGCGAGACTGCCATGTACTCAATGTACTCCTTATGGATACATGGCTCAAGCGATCTCCCTTTGAAACTGTATCAGAGATGCCAGGTCTGGAGATATGAAACAAAAGCCACAAAACCGTTCATAAGGAGCAGGGAATTCTACTGGATTGAAGCTCATGACTGCTTTGCCACAGAGAAAGATGCTCTTGCCCAGGTTTGTGAAGATATGGAAATGAGCAAAAGAGTCATACATTGGAAATACGGAATTCCGTTCCTTTTCTTTAAAAGGCCCCAATGGGACAAATTCCCAGGTGCAGTAAACACATATGCTGCAGATACTCTTATGCCTGATGGGAAAGCCCTTCAGCTTCCATCGACACATATGCTGGGACAGAACTTCTCAAAAGCATTCGATATCAGCTTCACAGATGAGAATGGGGAAAAGCAATATGTCTGGCAGACCTGCTATGGACCTGCAATATCAAGGATATATGCGGCCCTCATATCAATGCATGGTGACAAGAAGGGCCTTGTCCTTCCATTCGATCTTGCGCCTCTCCAGATCGTGATAGTTCCCATATTCAAGGACGAAACCGAAAATCTTGTCCTATCCGAATGCAGAAAGCTCAAAAACGAATTGTTAACAGAATTCAGTGTCAAGATTGATGAAACAGACAACACTCCTGGCTTCAAATACAATCATTGGGAGATGAAAGGAGTTCCTATAAGGATCGAGCTTGGACCAAGGGATATCGAAAAGGATTCTGCCATCATTGTAAGAAGGGATGAAGGGAAAAAGAAACAAGTGCCGCTTTCAGAGATAAAAGACAGGATAAGAAGGGAAGGTAAAGAGATGCAGGAAAATCTCATTGAGAAAGCCGACTCCTGGTTCGGGAAAAGAATCGGCAGGGCCGGTAGAATGGAAGACCTAAACAGCATGCTTGAATCCGGCTATGGCTTCATAAGAGTGCCATTCTGTTCTGATAATCTTGATGGGCAGGAATGCGCAGATGCCATCAAGGAGAGATTTTCTGTGGATGTACGCGGTTCCTTGTATATCAATGAAGAAAAGCCCCGGGGAGAGAAATGCATAAGCTGCCAGAAGGAAGCCAAAATCTATCTTTACGTAGCAAGGCAGTATTAGCCCCGGCCGGGTTCGAACCGGCGTCACAGGATCCAAAGTCCTGTATCCTTGACCACTAGACTACGGGGCTGTTGGATTCTATTTGTGCCTGCTAGAAATAAAAATACTTCCTATCCATTATCAGGATACACGGGCCTGTAGTCGAAAAATCCTGTAGATTCGGCAATGGTTAAGATGTCCGCCTCACACGCGGGAGATTCGCGGTTCAATTCCGCGCAGGCCCATCTCTTCTGGTTCTCTATTTTTTGTTCATGGACCACACGACAATAGGGATACCATTATTCTCGCACCTTTGCACATCCGTTCTAACCTATTCTGTATCAATTTAAAATTTTCCCGTAGAATCACAGTTGTCGACTGCAGGAGCCTTGGTTTTCTGGAAACTACTGCAAGAATGCATCTCAGACGATGAAGCATATGAGTGCGGGCAAAAACTAAATTCTTACTTTAGTGCCAGTGCATTTAAAGGTTTTTTGCCAATCTTATGATAAGTCCTGGTGATCCTATGGTAAAGAGATACAATTTTGATGAGAAATTCGTTCTTGGGAAAGGCGAGATGGCTTTCGTGGGTGATGATCTGGAGATTTATCTTACAGAGATTTATTTCGGAGAGGAAGAGAAAGAATATGAAGGAGCAGGAGAAGCCTTCAAAGTGACGCTGGATCTGAAGAAAGACAGTGATGTCAGGATCGTTGACATGGACACTCTTCATGAAGGCTATGGAGGCAGGTCTTTGGTGGAGTGGAAACATTATGCTGTGGAGCTTCTGAACATACTCGATAATAAGGCGGAGTTTACTGTAAAAAAGACAAGGGAAATTCTGGAAGCTCCAGAGGGCTGGGAGAAGAATGAATGATTTTTGCAAGACACATGATTCAACCCGTTGATAGTTGGTTCAATCCCGCGTATTTTGCAAAATATAATCCTTGTGTTTCGTTTTAAGTCGTAGATTTTTCAGTAGTATTTATAAGCGGAAAGCTAAAAGAAATTCCGAGGTAGGTTCAAATGGTCTTTGAGAATGCGAAAAAACAATTGGACAAAGCCAAGAAACATATAAAATTGTCTCAGGAAACAGAGGAGATGCTAAGTCTTCCTAAAGAAGCTTTTTCTTTTTCCATACCTGTGCGTATGGACGATGGAACTTTGAAGGTCTTCCAGGGTCATAGAGTAAGATACAGCGATGCACGCGGCCCAAGCAAAGGAGGAATAAGATACCACCCCAAGGTTACCCTTGATGAAGTAAAAGCTCTCGCATTTTGGATGAGCATCAAATGCGCGGTAATAAATATTCCCTATGGAGGGGGGAAAGGAGGAGTGTCTGTGGATCCCCATGGTCTTTCAGAAGCCGAGCTGGAGAGGCTTTCCAGAGGGTGGATGAGAGCCGCTTCAAGAATAGTGGGCCCTGAGAGGGATATTCCTGCTCCAGATGTATACACCAATGCCAAGATAATGGCCTGGATGATGGATGAATATTCTGTGTTAAAGGGCGAGCATACCCCTGCTGTCATAACCGGGAAGCCTCTGCCTTTGGGCGGTTCCCTTGGAAGATCCTATGCCACTGCACAAGGCGGCTATTATTGCGTGAAGGAAGCGATGACAAAGAGAGAATGCGGGAAGAGGGTGGCAATTCAAGGTTTCGGAAATGCGGGAAGCCATATGGCGAGATTGTTGACTGCTGATGGGTATGATGTGATCGCAGTTTCTGATTCCAAAGGAGGGGCGTATCTTGAAGAAGGCTTTGATTTTGACAGATTGACTGAAGTGAAGACAAATGAAGGCAGAGTGGATGCATATCCCGGCTGCGGCAAACTGGATCATAAAGAGATAATAGAGCTTGATTGCGACATCCTTGTTCTTGCCGCGTTGGAGAATCAGGTGACAGAGGAGAATGCCCCAAGGGTGAGGGCATCAATGATTGTCGAGTTGGCCAATGGTCCGGTTACGCCGGAAGCTGATGACATCCTGCATGAGAATAGTGTATTCATGGTCCCGGATATACTTGCCAATGCCGGAGGAGTGTGCGTTTCATACTTTGAATGGGTCCAGAACAGACAGGGTTTCTATTGGGAAGAGAGCAAAGTGAATGAGCGCCTCAGGGAAAAGATGGTGAAGGAATTCACTGCCACATTCAATATTCATATCAAGCAGAACATATGCATGAGGACTGCCGCCTATGTGCTGGCCTTAGGCCGGATTGATGATGCTGTGAAATCCTCATAACTTCTTCTTCCTGAATGTCACCCTGTTCTTTTTTATTTCCATTATTTCGGGCTCGGATAATCTTCCAATGAAGCCTTCCTCTCCATTATGCAGCCATCCGATGGCTTTGAATCTATTCTTTCGGTTTTGGATCAATCTCATGGAATATATCCTGCTGGCATCCTCGGCTGCAACCCCGTCCCTGTTCACAGGTCTGTATCCTTTGAAAAGCTCTTTCGAATAATAACAATGCAGACCTGTCTTGTTTCCAGTTTTTTCCTCCCATTTCGGATGGTACAGCTTCGGCCAGGGGACGCCAAAGAAAAGATAATATCTTCCTTGATTATAGATCATCTGGGGATTTTCCATCTCATCATATCGTCCTTTTGCCAGCAGAGGACTCCTCATTTTCCAGTTTATTAAATCCATTGATTCTGCGAGGGCGATGCAACCGTTGTATTCCCTTTTTTTGCCCTTTTTTCTGGCGGTTATTGCCATGAAATACTTTTTGGAAGCAGGATCCTTGAATACATAGGGATCCCTCCATGCCCCTATCTTACCCAGAAGATTCTTATCATCAGTCATCTCATATCTGAGATTGTCTGCTTCCAATATCGGATTTAAAGGATGTTTTTTCCAATTGTCAAGGTCGTGGGAAGTGGCGAGCCCTATCCTCTGGACAGTTCTCTGCCTTCGGTTCCTTCCAGTATAGAACATGTAGAATTTCCTGCCCTTTCTTATCACACTTCCTGTCCACAATGAGAGGTCGTCCCATTCGTTTTCTTTTCCAGGATGCAGTGCGGTAGGTCTTTGTTCCCAATTGGCAAGATCGTCCGATACTGCATGCCCTATTGATACGTTGTTGTCATGTCTTGATTCAGGATCCTCTGTACGCTCTGCCTGCAGGTGGAACATGTGGAATCTGTTCTTGTATTTGATGAACCAGGGATCCCACAGGAACATCCCAGGAGGGGAATAAGTGAATCTATTGTTTTCCAGGTCGCTGTTCATATTTTATTTATCGGTTTTTGTATATTTATTTTTTTGTAGTATCCCGAAATAAATCCCTCTCGATAAATACATCTGAGCTTCTTAGATACCTGACTTCGCCACTTGACTTCGCCAGATTAGAATAAAGAAGGTTGTCTGTTTTGTCTTTTTGGGCTAAAATAAAAGTCCTCAAAAAATACCTGAATAAT